>CAMWBA010000005.1 GCA_947172355.1 uncultured Bacillota bacterium | reverse complement strand
CGGCGATGAGGATGTTGAAGTTGCAGGACTGGCTGTCCATCAGGGGGGTCATTTTAAAGAGCTTGGCCATCAGCTTGTCCGGGTCGGCGCCCCGCTTCAGGTCGATGGTCAGCTTTAAGCCGGACAGGTCGGTCTCATCCCGCATGTCGGCAATCTCTTTCAGCTTTCCCGTTTTGAGCAGCTCGGTCACCTTGTCCAGAATGGCTTCCGAAGTGGTGGAGTAGGGGATCTCATAGACTTCAATCAGATTCTCCGGCTTGATGTAGCGCCACCGGGCGCGCACCTTGAACGACCCCCGTCCTGTGCGGTAGATGTCTGCCAGGGCGGCAGCGTCATAGAGCAGCTCGCCGCCGGTGGGCAGGTCGGGGGCTTTCAAAGTGGACATAATATCATGTTCCGGATTCTTCATCAGGGCGATGGTGGTGTCACACACCTCTGCCAAGTTAAAGCCGCACAGGTCGCTAGCCATACCTACGGCGATTCCCTTATTGGCGCTGACCAGCACGTTGGGAAAGGTGGTGGGCAGGAGGGTGGGCTCTTTCATCTTGCCGTCGTAGTTGTCCACGAAATCTACGGTGTCCTGGTCGATGTCCCGGAACAGCTCATTACAGATGGGGTCCAGGCGGGCCTCGGTGTACCGGCTGGCGGCGTAGGCCATGTCCCGGGAGTAGACCTTACCGAAGTTGCCCTTGCTGTCCACCAGGGGGTGGAGCAGGGCCCCGTAGCCCCGGCTGAGACGGACCATGGTGTCATAAATGGGGCCGTCGCCGTGGGGGTTGAGCTTCATGGTCTGGCCCACGATGTTGGCCGACTTGGTCCGCCCGCCCCCCAGCAGCTTCATCTGGTACATGGTGTACAGCAGCTTGCGGTGGGAGGGCTTGAAGCCGTCGATCTCCGGGATGGCCCGGGAGATGATGACCGACATGGCGTAGGGCATGTAGTTGATCTCTAGGGTCTGGGTGATGGGCTGCTCCAGCACCTCCGCCCGCAAACCCATCACGTTTGGGTCGACAGAGCGCTTTTTATCTTCGTTCGGCGTTTTTTTCTTAGCCATTTATTTCCGTCCTTATCACGATATGTCGTTCGGCGCATATTCCAGCCCAAAGGGGGTGGCGGCAAGACCGCCCTTCCCGGTCTCACGGAGGGTGTGGGGCAGGGAGCGGCCCACCTCGGCCATAGCGTCCAACACTTGGTCCGGGGGCACCTGGCTCTGGATGCCGGCCAGGGCCATCTGAGCGGCAGAGAAGGCATCCATGGCGCCGATGACGTTGCGTTTCACGCAGGGGACCTCCACCAGTCCGCCCACGGGATCGCACACCAGACCCAGCAGGTTCTTTACCGCCATAGCACAGGCGTTTGCCATCTGTTCCGGAGTTCCCCCCTGGAGGTGGACCAGCGCCGGCGCGGCCATAGCGGCGGCGGAGCCAATCTCCGCCTGACAGCCCCCCTCAGCCCCGGAGATGGAGGCACGGGCAGCAATGACCATACCGAAGCCGGACGCCACATACAGGGCTTGAATCAAGGCGTTCTCTCCACAGCCGAAGTGCCGCCGGTAGGGCAGGAGTACTGCGGGCAGTACACCGCAGGCCCCGGCGGTGGGGGCGGCCACGATACGCTTCATACAGGCGTTGCACTCCCCCATGCGCAGGGCTCCGGCCATCACATCGGTGAGTAGTGGGCCGCACAGGGGCTCCCCCTGGCCGTAGTCGGCCATCTTACCGCCGTCGCCTCCCACCAGGCCGCTGTGGGAGCGGTCCTCAGCCTGATAGCTCTGGTCCGCCTGGGTCATGGCCTCCAGCATGGCGGCCATCCTGGCCCATGAGGCCTCCGGAGCGATGTTCTGTTGCTGGCAGTCGGACAGCTGGATGTTGTTCCACAGGGGCAGGCCGGCCTGACAGCTGTCGTCCAGCATCTGCTGAATAGAAGTAAAGTCGATCATACTGGTTCCTCCTCGTTGGGGGTATAGCGGTTGACCCGCAGGATGCCGGGCAGACTGCGCAGCCACTGGGCAGTGGCCTCGCTGACCGGCTGGTCGCACTCAATAACCATCACGGCGCTGCCGCCCCGCCCACCCCGGTTGAGCTGGAGGGTGGCCACATTCAGCCCCTGGGCGGCCAACGCCCCGGTGACCTGGCTGACACAGCCGGGCTTGTCCGAGTTGTGGACCACCAGGGTGGGCAGTTCGCCGGAGAAGGAGGTGTCCAGACCGTCTACCCGGAACACCTTGATTCGTCCGCCCCCAGGAGAGGAGGCCCCCACCTCCAGCGTTCCGCCCTGGGTCCCTTCCAGTTTGATGAGGACGCTGTTGGGGTGGACGTCCCGCAGCTCACAGGTCCCGAATGTAAACTCCAGCCCCCGCTCCTTTGCCAGAGAAAAGCTGTCTGGCACCCGGCTGTCGTCGGGGGCCAGGCCCAGCAGACCGGCGATGAGAGCCTGGTGGGTGCCGTGGCCCTCGCCGGTGGAAGCAAACGAGCCGTGAAGCAGCAGCTGAGCCTTTCCGGGCTCCTGCCCCAGCAGAGCCCGGGCCATTCGCCCAATGCGTACCGCTCCCGCCGTGTGGGAGCTGGAGGGCCCCACCATCACGGGGCCCAGAATGTCGAACAGGTTCATAATTATCCTCCTTGTTTGTTCCTTTTCCTGAAAGAAACGGAACCGAAAAGAACTTTTTCGCAAAACCTAGTTTTGCTTGCTTATGTTCTAAGAGACGGATTTTGGTGTCAGAAAGAGAAAAATGCAGTTTTTCGGGAGGTTTTTCTTTGGTTCTTTCTTTTTCCAAAAGAAAGAACCATCACGAAATATCCGCCAGCTCCAAAAACTCGTGTCCGTGGTCAGCGATATGAGTTTTACGGCCGGTGAGGTCGTCCCCGAGGAGGAGATCAAACATCTGGGCGGTGCGCTCCACATCTTCGGGCATGACTTTAATAAGACGACGGGTGTCAGGGGACATAGTGGTCAGCCACATCATTTCCGGCTCGTTCTCGCCCAGGCCCTTGGAGCGCTGAACATCGTACTTTTTTCCCTGGAGTTGGGCCACAATGTCATCCTTCTCCTTGTTGGAGTAAGCAAACCAGGTTTTATCCTTAAAGGTGATCTCGAACAGGGGAGACTCCGCAATATAGACATATCCCTCCTGGATCAGCGTGGGAGTAAGGCGGTAAAGCATGGTAAGCACCAGGGTGCGGATCTGGAATCCGTCCACATCGGCATCGGTACAGATAACCACCTTGTTCCACCGCAGGGAGCCGAGGTCAAAGGCGGCCATATCTTTGGCGCGCTTGTCCTGGACTTCCACCCCGCAGCCCAGTACTTTCAGCAGGTCGGTGATGATCTCGCTCTTGAAGATTTTGCCGTAGTCGGCCTTGAGGCAATTCAAAATCTTGCCCCGGATGGGCATGATGGCTTGAAACTCCCCGTCCCGGGCCTGTTTCACACTGCCCAGTGCGGAGTCGCCCTCCACGATATAGAGCTCGCTGCGGTTTACATCCCGGGTGCGGCAAGGGACAAACTTCTGTACCCGATTGGAGATATCCATGGAGCCGGTGAGCTTTTTTTTGAGGTTCAGCCGGGTCTTTTCCGCATTCTCCCGGGCCCGCTTGTTGATGAGCACCTGCTCGGCGATACGCTGGGCATCGGCGGGGGTCTCAATGAAATAGACTTCTATCTGGGCCCGGAGAAAGTCGGTCATACCCTCTTGAATGCCCTTGTTATTGATGGCCTTCTTGGTCTGGTTTTCATAGGAGGTGGCGTTGGCGGTGGAGAAGTTGTTGCTCACCAGGACAAGGCAGTCCTGGATATCTTGAAAGGAAATTTTGGACTCGTTCTTATTATATTTCCCCTGCTGCTTCAAATAGGCGTCAATCGCGGAGACAAAGGCGGAGCGGACCGCCTTGTCCGGGGCGCCGCCGTACTCCAGCCAGGAGGAGTTATGGTAGTGTTCGATTATCTGCACCCGGTTGGAGAAGCAAAAGGAGACGGACAGTTTCATTTTATACTCTGGCTTGTCCGCCCGGTCCCGGCCTTTCCGCTCGGTTTGCCAAAAGACGGGGGAGGTAAGGCCGTCTTCTCCAACCAGCTCGGTTACATAGTCCTCAATGCCGTTTTCATACATAAAATCGGTGGTCTCAAATTTGCCTCCCACCTGATTTTTCAGCCGGAACGTCACCCCGGCGTTGACCACCGCCTGCCGCTTCATGACATCCAGGTAGTAATCCACCGGGATGGCGATGTCAGTGAATACCTCCAAATCAGGCTTCCAGCGGATGGTGGTGCCTGTCTTTTTGCCCCGGTCGGTGGGTTCGCTTTTCAACCCGCCGACGTTTTCCCCTTTCTCAAAACGGAGGGTATACTTCATCCCCTCCCGCCACACCGTGACATCCATATACTCGCTGGCATACTGGGTGGCGCAGGAGCCCAGGCCGTTCAGCCCCAAGGAGTACTCATAACTGTCGCCGCTGCCGCTGTCGTACTTGCCGCCGGCATATAATTCGCAGAAGACCAACTCCCAGTTGAACTTCTGCTCCTTCTCGTTCCAGTCCAGCGGGCAGCCCCGGCCCTGGTCCTCCACCTGGATGGAGCCGTCCTCAAACCGGGTGACCACAATAAGCTGGCCGTGCCCTTCCCGGGCCTCATCAATGGCGTTGGACATGATCTCAAAAACGGCGTGCTCACAGCCCTCCAGCCCGTCGGAACCAAAGATGACCCCCGGACGCTTGCGGACCCGGTCGGCCCCTTTCAGAGCGGAGATGGAGTCGTTGCCGTAGTTTTTCTTCTGTGCCATGGTGATACCTCATTTTCTTTGGGGGAAATAAACCCAATTTATCAGCTTACATATTATCAGAACCTGGAGGGAAAAGTCAAGTAGGGACGGCCTGCGGAAGTGTCCGCAGATAGGATCGGCCGCTGCGTTTCTCCGGCCTGAGGCCGCCTGCCCGTCCACCCCGGTCCCAAGGGGCAGGCATAGGCCGGCCCCGACCAGGTTCCAGCATCAGCATAACGCATAAAATCCGCGAAAGTGCGCAAACTGGCGGGAAAGGGGAGAGAAATATGGAATGTTTTCAAGTTCTGGAGGCCGGAGAGGGCATTGAGGCGGCAATTTTGCGGGGGTTGTCTGCGCGGGGCGGCCTGCGCGGCCGGTGTGCCAGTGAGGACCATCCGGCCCTGCTGGTGGTGTCACCGCGGGCAGCGGTCCGGGGGCTGGACATGCCGCGTCAGTGCCGCACAGTACTGCTGCCCGGGGGGATGGGGGGGATGCTTCCCCAAGCGGCCAGTGCCGTCAGCTATGGGGTATCGCATCGGGACAGCCTGACCATCTCCAGCCGGGAGGGAAATACCTTATGGGCCGCTCTCCAGCGGGAGGTGGTCACCGTGACCGGCCAGGTGGTAGAGCGGCAGGAGTTTCCGCTGCTGGTTGCGCCAGGGGCAGAGGAGCTGTCCACGCTGGCGGCGGCAGGGGCGCTGCTGCTGCTGGGGGTGCCCCTGGAGGAGCTGAGTCTGGACCGCGACTGAGGCATACCGCGTTCAATTGTCAATTGACAGCAGGATGCCAAGGGGGTATAATGGTAAAACCTATAAAACAGATTGGTTATAGAGATACGCCACTCTGTTTTCCGCTATACAACCGGCAATGCTGTTGAGGAGGAGATTTGAATGAGCCGGATTTATACTTCTGTGGAGCAGTTGATTGGAAGGACCCCACTGTTGGAACTGACACATGTGGAGAGACAGGAGGGCCTTTCGGCCCGGGTTATGGCCAAGCTGGAATTTTTGAACCCCGCTGGCAGTGTGAAAGACCGTGCGGCCTTGGCAATGATTGAGGACGCGGAGGCGAAGGGGAAGCTGAAGCCGGGTTCTGTCATCATTGAACCTACTTCGGGAAATACGGGAATTGGCTTGGCCTGTGTTGCCGCAGTCCGAGGCTATCGTACCATCATCGTCATGCCGGAAACGATGAGCATGGAGCGCCGCCTGCTGATGGGGGCCTATGGTGCGGAACTGGTACTCACCGAGGGGGCCAAAGGGATGGCGGGTGCGATTGCCAAAGCGGATGAATTGGCGAATGAAATCCCTGACAGCATAATTCCCGGACAATTTGTCAACCCCGCCAACCCAGAGGCGCACAGGATGGCCACCGGTCCTGAAATTTGGGAGGATACAGAGGGGACAGTGGATATTTTTGTGGCCGGTGTGGGCACCGGAGGCACCATCACCGGAGTAGGGGAGTACTTAAAGCAGCGGAACCCGGCGATTCAGGTCGTAGCGGTGGAACCTGCATCTTCTCCTGTGCTGAGCAAAGGCGCTGCCGGCAGCCACGAGATACAGGGAATCGGTGCAGGCTTTGTTCCGGAAGTGCTGAATACCCAGATTTACGACGAAGTGATTGCGGTCCAGGATGAGGACGCCTTTGCCGCCGCCAGACTGATGGGCCGGACAGAGGGTGTGCTGGTGGGGATATCCTCTGGAGCGGCGGTCTGGGGAGCTATGGAGCTGGCCAGACGGCCGGAAAACAGGGGGAAAACCATTGTAGTTCTGCTGCCCGATACCGGCAGCCGCTACCTGACTACCCCCATGTTTGCCGGTTGAATGGCAGAGAACCTCTGGCGCTGAAACACTTCCGCAGCGTAACCAGAAAGCCCTGCGAAAAACTGGAGCGGCGCCGTTTGTGCTGCACCGCTCCAGATAAGTTCCAGATGTTCGCAAAAGACTTGATTGATGCTGGTACGGACTAAGGCGGTGCCATGACGCACCACTTTGTCAGTAGCGCCGCACCACGGCAACTACCCTTCCGATAATCTCCGCATAGGTGCCGTCGATCGGGTCGTACTCCGGGTTTTCCGGCATAAGCCATACGTGGCCGTCTTTGCAGCGGTAGGTTTTGACAGTGGCCTCATCATCAAAGAGGGCCACCACAATATCGCCGGTTCTGGCTTCCTGCTGGCGGTGGACCACAACCAGATCGCCGGGCAAAATACCGGCGTCCAGCATGGAATTGCCTCGGACCCGAAGGGCAAAGTGTTCGCCGGACAGCCCTTGTGTATCAAATGTGAGATATTCCTCAATGCACTCCTGGGCCAGAATAGGGGCGCCAGCCGCCACATTGCCCACCACAGGGATCTGGTTGGCATGAGAGTCCTCCTCCTCTGCCACCATGCCAAAGGGGGCGTTGGGCAGAGAGATAGCCCGAGTTTTGCCCTCCGCCTTAATGATAGCGCCGGCCTCCTCCAAGCCCTTCATGTGAAAATGGACGGTGGAGGGGGACTTCAGCCCCACCGCAGCCCCGATTTCGCGCACCGAGGGGGGGTAGCCGTGTTCGTTGGTGAAAGAAAGAATGTAGTCATAAATCTGCTGCTGTTTGCGGGTCAGGCTGGCCATAAAGCGGCTCCTTTCAGCGGATGTGCGGATGCACCGGGACGGGGCGGAAACAGGCGCGAGACGACCGTCCTGTGCCGGAATTGCATGGTACAACGGTATTATACCATAAAAATTCCATGCTGTCAAACTAATGTTCCATTGCTTCTGGCGAGATGTAAGGCCCAATTTGTTCCCGGGTTCCCGTCCCCTACAGGGAGAATCATAGGTGCGGGGGAACATAAAAGTGATAGGAAAAGCGGTTGGGAGAAGGGGTAAGAGAGCAGGATGCCTTTGCAGACATCCTGCTCTCTCAGTCCATTTGTGTAATCCAATGGCCGGCGTGATAGGCGTCGAAACACAGGGCGATTTGCTCCCGGGTGACTTTCTCGGTGGAGAGGGGAGGCAGTTCATTCAAAGCAAAGTAGCCGCTGTCTATGGTCTCCAGGTTGGGGCGGAAGGAGCCGCCGCAGAGGGTGCACAGGACAAAGACCTTGCAGATGCCAAATATGGACGGGGGTTCATTTCTTTTATTTCGGTCTTGAAGGGCGATGACCAGATCGGCGGTGACCTCCAGCCCTGTCTCCTCCCACACCTCTTTGACGACATTTTCTTTCACCGTTCGATTGACGTCTACCCATCCGCCAGGCAGAGCCCAGCGTAGATCCTCTTCTTGCACCAAAAGGATTTTTTCTCCTTGAAAGACGGCGGCTCGGGTGTCCAGCTTGGGTGTTTGATAACCGGTCTCGTTACAGAACAGGTCTTTTACCCGCTCCAACGGGAGATCGGTCTGCTGTGCAGCCATTTGAGCGGCAATTTCCCGGATGCGCTCATAGCGCTCCCGATCATACTTGTCATGGCCATAGAAGAGCCCCGCTTGGGCCAAAGCCTGTAACTCCACCGCCCATTCCATCCATTGTGCTCTGTCCGCCATAGGCGCTCCTTTCTTCACAGCGGGGGCATATTGGGCAGGCGGATCTCCTGCTGGGCGGCCAGCATCCGGGCGTCGTAGAATCCGGCTCGGGCCACGGCACGGTAAGGCAGCAGAAGCAGGTTCACCGGTATGGTGACCAAGGTGCTTAAGATAACGGCAGGCGGGGAGTAAAGAACATAAAAGAGTTGGTCCCACCACGCTAAATCTGTAAGGTCGGCCCCGTTCAACAGTCCAGCCTGCCCCACGAAAAAGAACAGCACCAGCCCCGCCAGAATGAAGTTGATCAGGTCATAGCCGATAAAGGAGAATTCCAGCTTAAACAGTTCAAATTTCCAGCCCCGCATCAGGGATACGCTGCGGTAGATGGGGGCGGAGGGACCGTCGTCCGGGCGGTCGGCCAGCAGATAGGGAGCCAGGGCATATCGAAGAAGGAGCGTAATAAACACTATGACTAGAATGAAAAAAATCAGAAAGGCACAGGTCATTCCCACCGCATAATTGGCAGGAGACATCAACAGCGCGGTAAAGGGGAGGATTAGGGCCAGGGAGATAAAGAAATACCACCCCAAAATGCGAACCGAAATCCCCAGTTCCATCAGCAGCACCCGCCCGGCCACCGAAAACCCCTGCATTAAGGAGTTGAGGCCTGGGTCCAGCTGGCGGTAGGTCCACAGCGCCCACAGGCACAGGCCAAACTGGACCACAGTGGTGTAAAAGCGCAGCAGCAGCTGTAAAAAGGACTGTAACATGTCAAGAAAGGGGAGCGAAGAGGCTCCGGCTGTGGGGAGGGGAATCAAACTGACAAGCCAGGACACCCCGGTGGTCATGGCAATATAGGTCAAAGCCACCACCCAAAATTTGGGGTCGGTGAGAGCTATGCGCTCCTTGGCCTGATGTTTGAGTTCCTTGCGGTCGATTTCCATAAAGTGTTCTCCAATCGGTGTGTGATATTGGGAATCCGGTGCTTTTCGTCTGTGCTCCTCACTCCGGTCTATCCGTGCTGCTCTCAACGGTTCGGCGCTTTTATTCCCACTTTTCCATAAGCTGCCGGAGCTGGTCGGCCAGTTTGGCCAGATCTTTGTTGGAGCGGCCCCGGCTGCGGCTGACCAGATCGGCCAAGTCGTGAGAGGCGGTTTGCAGCCGCAGATAGGCAGCAGAGGGGGCAGCAGCGGAACCGACCGTCTTCTTGACCTCCAGTACCACACCTTTGGCCAGCATACAGTTGGTCAGCAGGTCGTAGACCTCCTCATATAGAGGGGCATGGGCGGGGATGCCCCGTTGGTTCAGGTCGTGGGCAAACAGCTCGGTGACCTCCTGGTCCCCGTGGACCACAAAGACCTGCTGGGGTCTGGGGGAGAAGTGTTCCACCCACTCCAACAGGTGGTCCCGGTCGGCATGGGAGGACAGCCCCTTGAAATTGACAATTTTGGCCCGGACCGAGATATCCTCGCCAAAGAGCTTTACCGACCTGGCGCCCTCCAGAAGATGGCGGCCCAGGGTGCCCTCACCCTGATAGCCCACAAAGACCACGGCGCACTCCGGCCGCCACAGGTTATGCTTCAGATGATGGCGGATACGGCCGGCATCGCACATGCCGGAGGCGGAGATAATAATTTTGGGGGTCTTGTCGTCGTTGAGGGCTCGGGATTCTTCGGTGGACTGGGTGAGCGTGAGGCCGGGGAAGGTGAACAGGTTTTCGCCCCCCTGGATGACGGCAATGGCGTCGTCGTCCAAGTAGCCCTTGAGGTTGCCGGAATATATTTTGGTGGCCTCAGCGGCCAGAGGGGAGTCCACATAGACCTTGAAGGAGGGAAGGGACTGGACCAATCCATCCCGTTTAATTTCCCGCAGGTAATACAGGAGTTCTTGGGTACGTCCCACCGCGAAGGAGGGGATGACAATGTTGCCCCCTTTGGAGAATACTTCGTCAATGAGGGCGGCCAAGGCGCCGGTATAGCTCTCCGGAGGCTCATGATTTCGGTCACCGTAGGTGGATTCCATGACCACATAGTCGGCATCGTCTACAAAGGAGGGGTCGCGAATGATGGGCTGAGCCTGGTTGCCCAGGTCGCCGGAAAAGACGATCTTTTTGGTAATGCCATTTTCTGTGGCCCAGATTTCCAGAACAGAGGAGCCAAGCAGGTGGCCTGCGTCGCGGAAACGGACCTTGACCCCTTCACAGAGGTCGAAAAGCCAGCCGTACTCCACGGTTTCCAGCATCTGGATCGCCTCCTCGGCATCCATCAGGGTGTACAGCGGCTCCACCGGCGGCAGACCGGCCCGCTTGCCCTTTTGGTTGTGCCAGTTGGCGTCCCCCTCCTGGATATGAGCGGAGTCCCGGAGCATGACACTCATCAGCTGGGCGGTTAGGCCGGTGGTGAGGATGCGGCCGTTGAAGCCCTCCTTTACCAACAGGGGGATCCGGCCGGAGTGGTCGATGTGAGCGTGGGTGACCAGAACATAGTCGATGTAGTTGGGGGCGAAGTCCAGAGAGTTGCCGTCGTGTTCGTCCCGGCCCTGTTGCAACCCGCAGTCAATGAGGATTTTTTTGCCGTTGACCTCCAAACAGTGGCAGCTGCCGGTGACTGCGTGGGCGGCGCCGAAAAATGTCAATTTCATGATGGGCCTCCTTCATGTACAATTTGAGTCCTTGTCTCTATTGTATACCATTTCCGGAGAAAAAGCTATAGTTATTTGTGAATAATGTGTAAAGGAGCGGACGGCGGCAGAGGCGCAGGTGTGTCACGGTGCACCCGCTGCCCGTCACAGCAGCCCAAAGTGCTCCAAGGCGGTCAGAATGCCGTCCTCGTCCACGGAACGGGTAACGTAGTCAGCCTGACTCTGTACAAACCGGTCTGCGTTGCCCATAGCCACGCCAATGTGGGCATGGCGGAGCATGGGCAGGTCGTTTTCTCCGTCGCCGAAGGCCATCGTGTCCTCCAGGGCGATGCCGAAATGGGTTAGAATGGCGTCCATTCCCCGGTCCTTGCCTCCGCCTGGAGCGATCACGTCTACAAAGGCGGGGTGCCAACGCATCACCTCCAGTCCGGGGAAGAAGCGGGGGCCGGCGGCAGATTCCTCTTCCCGGGTGAAAAAGGCGGTCAGCTGAAAAATCTCGTGGTCCATCACCTGGCTGGGGGGGACAGGGTCGGGCAGCGGGTGGTCCAGCTGCTGGGGAAAAACGTCAGCGCGAGGGTCTGGGTTGACGAAAAGGGTGCCGGATTCGCTCAGAAAGAGGCAGGGGGCTTTCGTGACCTCCAGCAGTTCCACCTGCTGGGCGACCACAGCTGGAGCGATGGGGCTTTTTCGCAGCACCTGTCCTTCGGTAAAGCAGTATTGGCCGTTGATGGTGATAAATCCATCAAAGGAGAAGGCGTCAGCAGCGGGGCCGATGGCGCTGCGGTGCCGGCCGGTGGCGAGGAACAGCTTGACCCCCTTCTCCCGCAGGCGGTCCAAGGCGTTTAGGACTGCGGGGGAAATACGGTGGGTCTGAAAGCTGACCAGTGTGCCGTCGATGTCGAAAAAAATGGCTTTTGTCATAGATAGCCCTCCCAAAGACGGGCTGATGCGGCCGGTTCCGGCGGTGAATTTTGTCAAGCGCCAGGAATCTCTCTTGCATTAGCCCCAAATACGTGATATAATCGACAGGAAAACAAAAATGCGGCGGCTTACGGGTGTTGGCGCACCCGCAAGCCTGCACAGGTGAGAACCCACCTATACAACGGCTCCTAGACCGTATCCGCATGGGATATTATACGACATTTCACCCTGGTTTGCAAGGGTGCCTTTGCCGTATTTGTTCATGCTGTCATTTTTTGTGTGGTGGAACATGTTTTTGTGCTGTGCAGGCTTGCCTGCGCAGCGTTTTTGTTTTCCTCCGGCGTCCGAGGGCGGGCTCCCCGGGACTGCCGGGAGTCCACAATCCAGGGGAAAGGAGGTGTTACAGCGGTGGAATTTCTGATTCTTGTCATTGATTTGCTGCCCCTCATTCTCCTTGCCGGCGCTGTCATCCTGATGGTCAGCTTTCTGCGGGCCTGGAATGCCAGCCAGCGCAGCCGTCAGGCTCAGGCAGAGGAACAGCGCAGGCGCCACGGGGGACAGACCGTCTTGGAGTGGAACGGTCCCAAGGCACAGGGGGCGGCCGATCCGGAATTTGGGGAGCTGATGGTAGAAATCCCCAAAAAATCCGGGAGCACCGGGGCGCTGTTTTACCAGCGGGGGCTGGTCCTGAACGGCAGACGCACGTCCTATGAAAATTTGAAGGACGTGGTGTATCACCCTGGAGTGCCAGGCCGGGCCTGGACCTTGAAGCAGAGGGTGCGCAATTCCGCAGTGCTGTGGCTGTACCGCAAAAAGGGCTTTACCATTGGCATCCGGGATTTCAGCTACCGGTTTGACGACGCCACGATGCAGGCCATCCAGGACGGACTGGGCTTTAAACACACATAAGCGGAGCCGGGATCAGCCGAAAAACTGCCGGTCGGACACTCCGACCGGCAGTTTTCCATGCTGAGCGTTTAGGGTTGAAAACGCAGCAGGGTATCCTGGAATACGCCTTTTGCGGCGTTTTCCTTATAAACTCTGCGGGTATTGCCTTTAAAGGTCTCCCCCAGTTCAACTGCGAGACCTGGGTCGGGCCTCTTTCCACGGAGGATTGCTTCAGCGGCGGGGAGAGGGAAGGGGACAGGCTTAATGGCTCCTGCCACCACGCGGGCGTCTTGAATGGTGCCGTCCGCCGCTTGAAGCAGAGCCATTGCCATACCGATACGGGAAATGGTCACTTGGGAGCGGTGGCCCAGCTTTACAAATGCAGAGCGCCAGCCTGTAAAAGCGGTGCGGTCGATGAGGAACCGGAGAACCACTTCGCCCAAGGCAAGTGTATTTCCCTGGTGACCGTCGGCCAGTTCCTGGACAGAGATGGTGCGGCGTACGCCGCCGGGGCCCATAATCTCCGCCTGGGCGTTGAGCAGCCACAGCACCGGAGGCAGGTCGGCGGCGGCAGAGGCGTTGGCGGCATTGCCGCCGATGGTGCCTTTGTTGCGGATCTGAGGGGAGCCGACGCCGCCGGCAGCGTCGGCCAGCGCCTGCAGGTCAGGCAGACCGTCCATAGCCTTGTGAATCTCCGCCATAGTGGCCATGGCCCCAATGGAAGCCTGTTCTGAGGTGATCTCAATGATGCGCAGCTGGGGTACGCCGCACAGAGACAGCAGAACGTCTGGCTGGAGGTGTTCTGCCCGCAGGTGCAGAACCAGGTCGGTGCCGCCGGCCAAAATCAGACTGTCCTCGGTGAGATGGCCCAGGGCACCCCCCAGTTCCTCCACCGTCTTTGGAATATAACAGGTGCTCATACGCGGCCTCCCATCTCGTCGGCCGCACGGCTGACAGCTTTGACAATCTGCACATAACCGGAACAGCGGCAGAGATTGCCCGACAGGGCGGTGCGTATCTCCTCCGGCGTTGGGTGAGGATTTTGCAGCAGAAGGGCCTTGGCGGACATAATCATCCCTGTGGTGCAGAAGCCGCACTGAATGGCGATTTCCTCCACAAAGCAGCGCTGCAAGATATCCAACTCCCCGTTTTTCTCCAGTCCCTCAATGGTGGTTACGCGCCGGCCTTGAAGCTGAGCGGCCAGGGTGAGGCAGGAGTGAACAGCCAAATCGTCCAACAAAACGGTGCAGGCCCCGCACTCCCCTTCCGAACAGCCCTCCTTGGTGCCCGTCAGTCCCAGGTCCTCACGGAGAATGTCCAGCAGGCGGCGCTGGGGCTGGGTCTCCAGGGTGACAGCCTCCTCGTTGACAAAGAAATCCAATTTCATCTCAGCGCCCCTCCTTTGCGATGGTTTCCATAATTCGGTCCGGCGTCATGGGGATACGGCCCATGTCGCTGCCAAGGGCCTGGTTGACAGCGGCGGCCACCGCCGGGGCAGCCGGAACAAAGCTGACTTCGCCGATGGACTTGGCCCCATAGGGACCCTCCTGGGAACGGCCGTCCTGAATCAGTTCCACCTGGATGTCCGGCAGGTCGGGGGCGTTCATCAGGTGATATTTTGCCAGGGAGCAGGTGCTCTGCCCGTTGGAAGAGATTTCAATTTCCTCCCGCAAGGCGGCGCCGCACCCCATTTGGACGGCGCCTTGAACTTGAGCTGCACACATCTCCGGGTTGATGGACTGGCCGATGTCGTGGACGGCCAAATAGTCCAGCACACGGGTCAGCCCGGTCCAGGTATCCACCTCCACATGGGCGAAGTGAGTGCCGGTGACGCCGGGGTTGGAACGGACCGCATGTTTTTCCTGGGCGGTCAGTTCCCGGCACAGGGTTCCAAGGGCGTACCAGGACACATCCTTGTAGCTCAGAGTTATCTCCGGGCTGTCCTTGCTGCGGACAGAGGGACCGTCGAAATAGAGCCGGTCGGGGGTGGTGTCCAGCTTTTGGGCGGCGACGTTGAGAATTTCATCCCGCAGCTTCAGGGCGCAAAGCTGGGCAGCCCTCCCCACCACAAAGGTGCCCCGGCTGGCGTAACAGCCAAAGTCAAAGGGAGTATGGGCGGTATCCGCCTCTTTGAGACGGATTTGTTGAATGGGCAGTTCCAGGGCCTCGGCCACAATCATCTGAAAGGCCATCCCGGTGCCGCAGCCGTGGTCGTGGATACTCACCTCCACTTGGACACTCCCATCCTCGCACATCCGCATTTCGACGCCCGCAAAATCGTTGTATCTGGGGTAGTAGGTGTTGCCGTGCCCGCCGCAGGCCACCGCAGTGCCCCGGCGGAATCGGGGGCTGGCGGCGTTGAAGGCAGCGTCTTCCCGGCGTTTCTCTGTCCAGCAAAACCGTTCCGCCCCCAGAAGAAGACATTCCCGGGTGCGTACTTCCTCCATGGGCAGGCCGCTTTTGGGGTCCCGCTCCCCTGGAAGAAGGACATTTTTCAGCCGAAGCTGGACCGGGTCCATGTCCAGGACTCTGGCGGCCTTTTCCATGGTGTGCTCCAGCATCAGGGCCACCTCCGGACTGCTCCAGCCCCGGAAGGAGCCGGAGACCGGCGTGTTGCTGGAGACCAGGCGGACATGGGTACGGCCATAGGGGATGCGGTAACAGCGGAACATTTTTCCCACCAAGGTGTGGACATAATCGGAAGAGTTGGCAATATATCCGCCTGCGTCGCTGAGCAGGTCCAGGTCGAGGCTGACCAGAGTGCCGTCCGGCTGAAAGCGCATGGTCATCTCTGCCCGCATAGGTCCCCGGCATACAATAGAGCGCATCACAGCGGCGCGGTCATAGACCAGTTTAACGGGGCGCCTCAGCTGGCGGGCCACCACAGCGGCCACCGGCTCCACCGTCCACTCCTGCTTGGAGCCGAAGGAGCCGCCCATGGTAGTTTTCACCACGCGGACCCGGCTGTATGGCATCCCCAGCATGTCGGCTACCACGGTGCGGATGCCGTGGACAGACTGGTTGGGACTGCGCAGGGTCAGCTCGTCAAGGTCGGGGTCATAGTCGGCCACGCAGACGTGGGGCTCCATGGCCGCATGGTGCAGCCGGCCCAGCTCTGTGTGGGCGGTGACCGCGATCAGGCCCTCTTCCAAGGAAGGGGGCGTCCCGATTTCCATGGTAAACTCGTCCCGGATGGGGGACTCCCCCTCCAGGCAGTTGATTCCCTCCAGTGCCTGTTCAAAGGTGAGGGCGCAGGGCAGCGGCTGATACTCCACCTGGACCAGCGCCGCCGCACGGCGGGCAGTCTCCAGGTCGCGGGCGGCTACGGCGGCCACCCGGTCCCCCACAAAGCGGACCCGCCGGGCAAAAACCGGCTCCTCCGGAATGAGTGTTTGCGAGTATTGGCTGCGATACCGGTTGAAGCGGTACTCCGGGGTGTTAAAGCAGTGAAATACTCCATAGACCCCTTCCAGCGCCAGGGCCTGGCTGGCATCCACTGAGGTGACGTACCCATGAGGGACTGTGCTGAACACCATAGCGACATGGGCCATACGGGGCAGCACCAGGTCCGCCGCATAGCGGGTGCGACCGGCAGCCTTGCCCCGTGCGTCCTGGATCGGATGGCTGACACCGACCAGATGCATAAGACATGCCTCCTCCGTTAAAATAATCGTGTTTTTTATCCATTTCAAGCAACATATTTATAGCACAGGGATGATTGAAAAAGCGTTGAATCTGTTTTTGACTAAAATTCAACCCTATTTCTATATGATAACCATTATAGACGGCCCAAGGCAAGCGGGCCAAACTAGAAACGGAGAGAAGGAATTATATGGAACCCATCGTTTTAAATGGGAGCGGACTCACTTTGGAGGAGCTGCGTCAGGTGGCGTATGACCGCCGTCCGGTGGAGCTGGACCCCCAGGCGCTGGAGCGGGCCGCACAGGCCCGTCAGGTCCTGTTTGATATGGCGGCGGAGGGTAAGCCGGTCTATGGTCTAAACCGGGGAGTAGGCTGGAACAAGGACAAAGAGTTCGACCCGGAATTTTTCGAGACCTATAACCGCAACCTGATCAACAGCCACTCGCTGGGCATCCGGCCCTACTGCTCGGTGGAAGAGGTTCGGGCTATGCTGTGTATCCGGCTGAACACAGCCCTGTGCGGCCGTACTGGAATTGCGGTGGACATCTTAACCATGTATCAGCTTTTTCTGAACCGGGGCATCCATCCCCGGGTCCTTCAGCGGGGATCCATCGGGGAGGGGGATATCAGTACCCTGTCCCTTATCGGCCAAGCCATGATCGGCCAGGGCGAGGTGGAGTACCAAGGGGAGATTGTCCCGGCCAGCCAGGCGCTGGCTGCGGAGGGGATTGCTCCGGCGGTACTGGGGCCAAAGGACGGGCTGTCCATTGTCTCTTCCAACGCCCAGGGCGAAGCGCTTGTAGCGGTGATGCTCGTTCAGACACGGCAGCTGCTGCGGGAGGCCAATGCGGTGTTTTGCCTGAGCTTGGAGGGGCTGAACGGCGGCCTTCAGCCCATGGGGAAGGCGCCCAACGATGCCCGCGGCCTCAGCGGCCAGAGCCAATGCGCCGCCCAATGCCTGCGCTATTTGGAGGGCAGTTATCTGGAGCGGCCCGATCCCAATCGTGCCCTCCAGGATCCCCTCAGCTTCCGCTGTGCCAGCGGTGTGCACGGGGCGGTGCTGGACGCGGTGGAGTTTGTGGAGCGCCACATGGAGATCCAAATCAACGCCACCGACGACAACCCGTTCATTCACTACGAGGACGGCACCACCTGTGTCAGCCAGAACTTTGAAACCACCACCCTGGCCCTGGGGGTGGAAATGCTGGCCGCTGCCTTGAACCACATGTCAAAGTGCATCTGCTACCGGCTGATCCACCTAGCCGACCCGGCGTTTACCGGATTGACCCGCTTCCTTACCCCTGCGGAGGTAAAGACCATCGCTTATGGTACCATTCAAAAGGTGTTCACCGTGTTGGACGCGGAAAACCGGATGTTGGCCAACCCCAGTTCCATGGACTTTATTGCGGTAGCCGGTTCCATTGAGGACCATGCCAGCAACCTGCCCCTGGCGGCCGCTAAGGTGATGCGGATTTTGGACAATCTGCGGTATATGCTGGGGATTGAGGCTATGCACGCCGCCCAGGCCATCGACCTGCGGAAGAAGCCCGGCTTAGGCCGGGTAACCGGAGCGGTCTACGCTGCGCTGCGCAAAGAGGTTCCCTTTTTGGATCAGGACCGGAACCTGAGCGTGGATATTGAAACGGCATACCGCTTGATCCAAGAGGGCCGGATGGACCAGGCAATCCTGGCGGCAGACCGGGAGTAAAGGCGCATTCAACGTTGTATCAACGCCGAAGTGTTACACTGTGAGCGCAAAAAGAGCCGGTCCGGACCGGTATATGCGTACTGCATATAAGGAGGAAGATTATGAAAAAAGGCTTTCAAATTCGAAAAAGCGTCTTTATTCCCCTGTGCGCCATCTATATTCTTGTCACGCTCTTAGGTATCCTTGTTCCGGAGGCCTTTGCGGCGGCACAGAACGCCGTAGTGGGCTTTGCTGCCGGGTGGTTTGGCTGGCTGTACCAGATCGTCACCATTGTCCTTATCATAATCTGCGTGTGGGTGCTGTTCTCCAAGAAAGTGGGGTCCATCCGCATTGGCGGTCCCAATGCCAAACCCACCATGAGCAAGTGGAACTGGTTCGCCATCTCCCTGTGCAGCGGCATCGCCACCGGTATCGTGTTCTGGGGGATTGCCGAGCCCATCACCCATTACATAGACGGCATTCCCGGTCTGGTGGAAGGGGGCGGCAGCCGCATGTCCGCGCTCTATGCGCTGAGCACCTGCTATATGCACTGGGGGCTGCCGCTATATGCCTACTACTGCGCTGTGGGCATTGTCATTGGGGTGTGCGTATACAATCTGGGCAAGCCCTATAATGTCTCCTCCAGCCTCTATCCCCTGATTGGAGACCGGATCAACGGAAATGTCGGCAATCTGGTGGATTTGCTGTGTGTATTCGGCATCGCTGGCGGTGTGTCCGCCAGTCTGGGCGTTTCCTCCATGCAGTTGGGTTCCGGACTGGGCATCCTGGCCGGCTTTACCCCGGAGGCGAAGCATTGGTTTATCATCACGGTGGTCATTGTGATTACTTTCATTATCGGCAGTGTCAGCGGCATCGGAAATGGTGTGCGCTGGCTGTCCGATAAGAACGCCAAGATCTATATGCTTTTGCTGGTCTATGTGTTCTTCTGCGCCCAGACCAAAGAAATTCTGGCGATGGGAACCGAGTCCATGGGCTTCTTTGCCCAAAACTGGATCGTACAGAACACCTATCTAGGGGTAATGGCCGACGGCGCTGAGACCGCCATGTGGCCTACCTGGTGGACCATCAACTACTGGTCCTTTATGATTGCCTATACCCCCCTCACCGGTATGTTCCTGGCCAAGATTGCCCAGGGCCGTACCTTGAAAGAGTTCTCCCTGTTCAACTTTGTTCTGCCCGGACTGTTTGGTATGCTGTGGTTTGCCATCTTTGGCGGCGCGGCCATCTATATGGAGGCCGGCGGCGCCGGGATCCGTCAGGCGATGGCCGACCTTGGCACCGAGGCGGCGGTATTCGCCTTCTTCCAGAATCTCCCCTTGAGCAAAATCCTGTCGGTGATCTTTATGGTTACTGCATTCCTGTCGGTCGTCACCCTGTGCGAATCCATGACCACCACGGTGGCCTCCATCACCCTCACCGGCGAGGATGTCGCGGCGGAGGAGCCGCCCGCTAAAATCAAAATCTTCTGGGGGGTGGTCATGGCAGCTCTGGCCTTTGTCAACATCCTGGTGGCTGGAATCACCGGCAACACCTCCGGCATTAACGCCACAAAACTGCTTGCCATCACCTGCGCGTTCCCCCTGCTCTTTGTGGTGGCGGCGATGGCGGTCAGCTGCTTTAAGCTGCTGGGCAGCTATGCCGACACCTACGCCAAAGAGGAGGACGCGGCGGAGTAATCCGGCGAACGCTTCCCTACCATTCTCTTTTATCTCTTTTTCCGGCACGGCGGCTGCTCTCTGTTCAGAGAGCGGCCGCCGTGCTGTTAAGCGGAAAAGGCGGAATGGAGGAAAAGAGTTGCGGTTTGCTGGGAATTCTGATAAAGTAACCACATTGGACAAGAATATAGAAATGCAGGAGAGAGGGCTGTAACATGGCACGATTGGATGCAAAGCTGTTTGGGATTCCCAAGGTCACAGCGGACGGCCGGACGCTGAGCCTCCCCTATAAAAAGGCGGATGCCCTGCTGTATTATCTTGTATTGAAGCGCCGTGCAGCACGCAGCGAGCTGATTGGTCTGCTGTGGCCGGATTCCAGCAGCCAGTCCGCGCTGAAAAACCTGCGCCACGCCATTTATTCCATCCGAAAGGAGTTGGGCTGGGACCCCTTTTCCGGAGGACAGAGGACCGTTCTGGAGCTTGCGCCCGAGGTGGAGGTCTGGTGCGATGTATCGGAATTTCTGGCCACCGGCGAACCCTCTTTGTACAGCGGAGAGCTGCTGCAGGGGTTTGTTGTCCCCAAAGCGGAGGCGTTTGAAAGCTGGCTGATGGGGGAGCGGGCCTCGCTCCAGGCGTGGTATCTGCGGGTGTTGCTGGAGGCGGGACAGGAGTGCTACAGCCAAGGGGAGCTGGAGCGGGCGGAGCAGCTTTGCCTGGCCTATCTGGAGACCGATCCCGTGGAGGAAAACGCGGTGATGCTGCTGATGCGGATCTGCTGTGCCCAGCAGCAGTTCCGGCGGGCCATTGCACTATATCAGGATCTATGCCAACAGTTGTCCAGTGAATTTGGAATTGCCCCGCTGAAGGAGACCACCGCCCTCTACTATGAAATTGCCGATCAATGGAATGACCGCGCTTCCCAGATGGACGAGCGGGAGGAGGAACCTCTGATGGGCAAGGAGCAGGCGCTGCGGGCGCTGCTGGCCTTGTGCGGTATGACGGCTGGGGTGCATCAGGAACCCTGCCTTCTGCTGGAGGGGGAGGCGGGAATTGGCAAGACCTATCTGCTGGACTATTTGCTTGGCAAGTACGATCTATCAGATTGGCTGGTCTGCCGGGGGTTTTGTTATCAGACAGAGAAGAGCGGGTCCCTGACCGTTTGGAATTCCATCCTTATGGCCCTTGTTACGGAATTGGAACTGCGCCATATCCCCATCCCGGAACAATATGCCCAGACAGCTGCGGCACTGTTTCCCGGCCTGACCGGTCAGCAGGAGCCCCAGCTGACCGGAGCGGACTGCGGGTTTCCGCTGCAATCGGACTATTACGCCTCCCTGCGCAGCCTGTTGACCATTTTTTCTGTGGTGGCTCGAAGAGTCCCAGTCCTTCTGATTTTTGAGGACATCCACTGGATGGACCGCGGCAGCGCAGAGCTGCTCTCTCTGTTTCTGCGGCGGCTGAGCAAACAGGATGTGGCGGTCATCTGTACCGCACGGGACATCCTCCCGGCGCATATGGAGCAATTTGTGGACGACGGCCTGCGGGATAAGGTGCTTCGGCGGCAGGCTCTGCGCCGGTTTACCTTGAAGGAGACAGAACGGTTCCTCTACCAGTGTGTTGACCGGGAACTGCATGCGGAACTGGTGGAGCTTGCCTATCGAAATACCGGGGGCAACGCCCTTTTGCTGGCCCAGCTGGCGGATGCGCTGAAGGAAAAGGAGGAACTGTCTGATCTGCCCCAGATCCCCGAGGATATCATCGCCTATCGCCTGGCCTCTCTGTCTCAGGATGAACGGCGGGTGCTGGAACTGGTGTCTGTATTCATTTCTTGGGCACCGTTTCAAGCATTGTCTGCCATTTTGCAAAAGGAAACCCTGGAATTGACCTACCTATGCCATCAGCTCACCCAGAAAAAGCTGCTGGCAGAAGGGGTCAAAGGGGAGCGGCTGGAATACTGCTTTGCCCACGAGCGGATCAAAAGCGCCGTTTTGCAGCAACAGTCGGAATCCGGACGGAGACTGCTGCACCTGCGGGCGGCCAAATACTGGGAAGAGAGGCTGGAGGCAGGGCAGGCCGCCCCCTATGACCAGCTGATTCACCACTATACGGCAGGCGGCGACCGGTTTCGGTCCTTTCGCTATCAGGTCCTGTCCTTAAACGCATATGCTGGGCTGTGTTATGAACTGCTGCCCACCCTGACTGCGGATCCGAGAACCGGTTTGGGCGGGGCGGATGGTCTGGTGGACTATTTTCAGACCATGGAGGCGGAACTGGAGGAGCTGCGCCGATTTGCGCCGGACAGCCGGGAGTTGGACCGTCTGGAGCTGATTTTGCTCCATATACAAAGCCGGTGCTATATCCACGACGGGCGCTATGAGAAAGGGCTGGCGGTGCTGCGCCGTCTGCTGGACTGCTGCGGCCAGATGAAGGACCGGAATATGGAAATTCAAGGCCGCCTGCAGTTGGTTTATTACGGAATCCAAACCGGAAACCGTCAGGTGATGGACGAGCACCTGACCATCTTGCGAGGTCTGCTGAAGGGGATGGAACATTCGGCCGACTACGGCATCTATCTCCGGCTGTCCGGCCTGCTGGAACTGATGCGCGGTCGCTATCCAGCGGCCAGGATAATCTTGGAACGGTCGATTGAGACCTTTCAAGGGCTGGACTCCAACATGGATGGCCGCTATGCCATCAACATCGCCGGTGTATACAACTATATTGCAGAGACCTATCGCTTGGAGGGAGACTATGACCAGGCTTTTTCCAATTATGACCAGGCGATCGCCTATAACCGGAACCGGGGCTGCTACCCGGGCGCCGCTCTGTTTTATACGAATTACGGAGTGGCAGCCTATCAAAGCGGGAACATCCAGGAAGCGAAACGTCTGTTCCGCTATGCAATCAGCATCTATGAGGAGTCTCACGAGTACAGTGAGTACCCTATAGCCCTGTCCTATACCGCTCTTTTTGACAGTCAGGAGGGAAACCTGGACCAAGCGGCGGAACGGATTTCCAGTGCGCTGAAGCTGTGTGATACCATCGGTTCGCCCTGGTGGAAGGGGGTCGCCATCTATATTACCTGGAAGATTCGGAACTTGATGAAGGAAAAACGGTGGAGCTGTCCCCGTTTGGAGGCCCTTTGGCCCGACAGCGAAACTGAACATTGCACCTGGGGGCTGTCCTATCTCCGCCGGCTTCAGCCCCGTATTGAGACGAGAGAGCTGGAACAGGCTTTACAGCGGGCGGCAGAGGAGGAGACGCCATGACATTGGAGGAGGAAAATCAGTGCTTGCGCGAGATTGTTGCCCATGTGAACGAGGGGATTATTCTGACCGACCAGGCCTGTCAGATTACCATATTTAACCCTGCAAAGGAGAAGATGGAGCGGATGAGCGCACAGGAGGTGCTGGGGAAGGTATCTTGGGACGCCTACTCCCACTCCAGCTGGGAACTATCGGAGCACCGGCAGGTGTTTGATTCCGGCGTTCCCATCCTCAATGCCTACCGCCCTCACGCCTATGTCAGTGAAACACCCATTTATATTCATTACAGCACGTATCCAGTGGTACGGCAGGGCGAGGTGATTGGCGTCTATACCATAAGCCGGAACGAAGGGATTTTGCGGGAACTGCTCTATGAGACCATTGAACACAAACGCCTGCTCAGCAGGGAGGATGGTCCGCACAGTGAATTGATCGGGATGGCAAAGGGGACGCATTTTACCTTTTCGGATATGGTGGGGACATCGCAAGCCATGAAAACGCTGGTGCGGGAGGCTCAGACGGTGGCCCCCCTGCATACGCCGGTTCTCATCACCGGCGAGACAGGCGATGTGGAACCTCAGTACCTCCGAAGTGACCAAACAGGCCGCCCTGGCCCATTATCACACACTGGGATTTGAGCCTGTGGTGACGGAGCGGGAGATCAAGGGCTGCTCCATCAACCGGGTATGGCGGGCGGTGAAGCGGGAGTGTCTGTATCTGTGGGCCAACGGCTTTGTGGAGCCAGCGGAATTTGACCGGGGCTGGATGCTGGAATGGAACACCAATATCGGTCCCTTTAAGCTGATGGACCTGATTGGCCTGGAGACCATCTGCAACATCGAGAACTCCTACTATGTAGCCAGCGGAGACGAGCGGGATAAGCCCCCCGCCAGGCTGAAGGAATTGATTGATGCCGGCTGTTTGGGGATGAAGTCCGGCAGCGGTTTTTATATCGGATATGACCCGGAGGCCGGAAACCTCTCGGTGGATCAAAAATAACCGCATGGAGGGGATGGTATGGAACTGACTGCCGTACAGCGCGCCATGCTGAGGGGGGAGTTTGGCCGGGGAAAGGCGATGGCGATGCAGATTCAAGTGGGGATTGGAACATGCTTTGAGGCCCCCCGCATGGCACCTATCCAAAAAGCCCACGTCTCTCTCAGTGCCCAGGAGGCTGACATATGGTTCTCCGGGCGGCTCTTGGAGGCTGGGGCTCGCCGAAGTCTCGATGCCATCTGCCCTGCTGACAGGGATGGATGTTCCAATGGCCAGCAGATTTTTTGTTGTGGTATTGTCCTCGCTTCAAATTATTGCTTGGGCGGGCAGCGCTCCATCCATTCTGGAATCGGAGATTCCGTTGGGGCCGGGAAAACTATTTGTTTTGTTCTTTGTGCGCACCCTGGTTTCGATGCCTTTGATTGCCATTGTGACATATTTCCTGTTTTAGAGAGTGGGGACCGGCAGGGAAGTCTGTGAGCGGAATATACGTTGAAAATAAAAAAATGTAGAAAATAAGGGTTTCAAAATGGAAAATGGTATATTATAATTAAGGAAATAAGGATGAGGAGGAGATAATTTGAGTCGGTTATCCATTGAGCCCCCGAACCGCGCCCAAACGGTACTCAACAGTCTGAACCGTGACATGGAGCGGCGGATCAACGCCAGCCAGCCAGGGCTTTGCCCGGTGGATATGTCGCTGAACTTTCTGCGGCTGTGCCACGCCCAGACCTGCGGCAAATGCGTTCCCTGCCGGGTGGGGCTGAACCAGTTGGCTGTCCTTGTCGAGCGGGTGCTGGACCGTACCGCTGCGTTGGAGGACATCGACCTCATCGAGAACACCGCCCAGGTGATTGCCGACTCCGCCGACTGCGCCATCGGCTACGAGGCCGCCCACATGGTGCTCGAAGGGGTCCGGGGCTTCCGGGAGGACTATGAGGAGCATGTACTGCATGGCCGGTGCATCTGCGGCTTGAGCCACCCGGTGCCCTGCGTATCCACCTGTCCCGCCCATGTGGACATCCCTGGCTATGTGGCTCTGGTCCACGAGGGCCGGTACGAGGACGCAGTGCGCCTGATCCGCAAGGACAACCCCTTCGTCTCCGCCTGCGCCTATGTCTGCGAGCACCCCTGCGAAAGTCAGTGCCGCCGCCGCATGGTGGACGATGCGGTGAACATCTGCGGCCTAAAGCGCTATGCGGTGGACCACTCCCAGCCCATGAAGGCCCCAGCGAGGGCGGAATCGACCGGCAAGACGGTGGCAATCATTGGCGGCGGGCCGGGCGGATTGACAGCGGCCTACTACCTGTCCCTCATGGGACACGACGTCACCGTCTATGAGCAGCGGCCCAAGCTGGGCGGAATGCTGCGCTACGGCATCCCTGACTACCGTCTGCCCCAGGACGTGCTGGATCGGGACATTGCCCACATCCTGAGTGCGGGGATCAAGGTACATACCGGCGTGTCCATTGGGAAGGACCTGACGATGGATGAAATTCAGACCAGCTTTGACGCGGTGTACATCGCCATCGGGGCCCACAACGACAAAAAGCTGGGGCTGGAAGGGGAGGACGCTCAAAATGTCATCAGCGCTGTGGCTCTGCTGCGGAATGTAGGGGATGGAGAGGCCCCTGATTTTACCGGAAAGCGGGTTTGCGTGGTCGGCGGAGGCAATGTGTCCATGGACGCCACCCGCACCGCCCTGCGGCTGGGGGCAGAGCGCGTCACCTGCGTCTACCGCCGCCGGGTGGAGGACATGACGGCCTTGGCTGAGGAGATTGAGGAGGCCATGGCGGAGGGTTGTCAGATCCTGCCCCTCCAGGCCCCCGCCCGCATTGAGACGGATACGGAGGGTAAGGTGGCCGCTCTATGGACCCGTCCTCAGCTCATCGGCGCTTATGGCCGGGATGGACGTCCCAGGCCGGGGGACGCGGACGCCAAGGAATTCTGCATTCCCTGCGACTATGTAATTGTAGCCATCGGCCAGGCTATCGAGGCCCAGGCCTTTGAGAAGGTGGGGGTCACAACCAGCCGGGGGGCTATCCAGGCCGACCACACCAGTTCGGTTCCTGGGGTGGACAACGTGTTCGCCGGAGGCGACGCGGTGTCCGGTCCTGCCACCGTCATCCGTGCCGTGGCTGCGGGCAAGGTAGCCGCCGCCAATATTGACAACTACCTGGGCTTTGACCACAAAATTAGCAGTGAAGTGGAAATTCCTCCGGCCCACTTTACCAACACCCCGCCCTGCGGCCGGGTGAATTTGAAAAGCCATGCCCACCCCGACTGCCAGGGAGATTTCTCTCTGGTGGTAGAGGGGATGACCCAGGAGGAGGCCCATCAGGAATCCAGCCGCTGTCTGCGGTGCGACCACTTCGGCTTCGGCAGCTTTAAGGGAGGGAGGAACACGGAATGGTAACCCTGACCATCGACAACAGACCGGTACAGGTTCCGGAGGGGACCACCATCCTGCAAGCGGCGCAGTCCGCCGACATCTCCATTCCCCACCTGTGCTATCTGAAGGACATCAACGAGATTGCTGCCTGCCGGGTGTGCTGCGTGGAGGTGGAGGGAGAGCGGGCCATGGTCACCGCATGCAACAGCCCGGTCCGGGAGGGGATGGTGGTCCACACCAATTCCCCCCGCGCCCGGCGCACCAGGCGAACCAATGTGGAACTGATTTTGTCCCAGCACGACTGCAAATGCGCCACCTGCGTGCGCAGCGGCAGCTGCCGGCTCCAGACCATTGCCAACGGCCTTGGGATTTTGTCGGTTCCCTATGAAACTCAACTGCCCAAGGGCCTGCGGGGGGCCTGGACCACCACCTTCCCCCTGTATCGCGACTACAACAAGTGCATCAAGTGTATGCGCTGTGTTCAAATCTGCGATAAGGTCCAGTCTTTGGGCATCTGGGATGTGGCGGGTACCGGCGGACGGACTACGGTGGATGTGTCCAACAACCGGGTCATCAAGGATTCGGACTGCGCCCTGTGCGGCCAGTGCATCACCCACTGTCCGGTGGGCGGCCTGCGGGAGCGGGACGATACCCAGAGAGCCTTCGCTGCCCTGGCTGACCCGGAGAAAATCACCGTGGTTCAGGTGGCCCCGGCGGTCCGCACCGCTTGGGGTGAATACTTCGGCCTCAGCCGGGAGGAGGCCACCATGGAGCGCATGGCCGCCTGCCTGCGCCGCCTGGGCTTCGACTATATCTTCGACACCAACTTCTCCGCCGACCTGACCATTATGGAGGAGGGCAACGAGTTCCTCCACCGCCTAAAATCCGGCGGACTGACCCGCTGGCCCATGTTCACCAGCTGCTGTCCTGGCTGGGTGCGGTTCTTGAAAGGACAGTACCCGGAGCTGACCGGCCAGCTGTCCACCTCCAAGTCCCCCCAGCAGATGTTCGGCAGCGTGACCAAAAACTGGTTCGCCAAAAAGCTGGGCGTGGAGCCGGAGAAGATTTGCTGTGTGTCCATTATGCCCTGCGTGGCCAAGAAAGCGGAGTGCGAGCTGCCCACCATGGCCGCCGGGCATGGCCCTGACGTGGATATGGTGCTTACCACCCGGGAGCTGGTTCGGATGCTGCGGGCGGATCAGATTTCTCCTGCCACTATGCCCGAGGAGGCCCTGGACAGTCCTCTGGGCACCCACACCGGGGCAGGGGTCATCTTCGGGGCCACCGGCGGGGTGATGGAAGCCGCCCTGCGTACCGCTTCCTACGTTCTGACCGGAGAAAATCCGGACCCGGATACCTTTGCAGATGTCCGTACCGGCCCCGGCCTGCGGGAAGTCACCTATGAGATCGCCGCCGTCCCAGTGCGGTGCGCTGTGGTCAGCGGACTGGGCAGCGCCCGGCAGCTCATTGAACAGTTAAAGGCCGGAAAAGCCCACTATGACTTTGTGGAGGTGATGGCCTGTCCCGGCGGCTGCGTAGGCGGCGGCGGACAGCCCATCCCAGTGGATGACGAGGAGCGCTACCCCCTCCGGGGACAGCGGCTGTATGATTTGGATAAGACCAACCCCATGCGGTTCTCCCACGAAAATCCGGATGTGCAAACGCTGTATAAGGAGTTTTTTGGCGCACCGCTCAGCGAAAAAGCGGAGGAACTGTTACACACCAATCATCGGACTTGGGATATGCCCAATCAAGCAAACGGCATTTGATTTTAATCATTCCCGCCCTCCAGGGGGCGGGAATGATTAAGGAATTTGGAAGCAAACGGATACAAACGCGGAGGAAGGACAGTCAAGACAGGAGGCAGACAATGGAGCTCATCAGAACGGAAGATGCGGTAGGCCAGGTGCTTTGTCACGATATTACTCAGATTATTCCCGGGGTTGCCAAGGATGCGGTCTTTCGCAAAGGACATGTGGTCCGGCCTGAGGATATTCCTGTTTTGCTCAGCGTAGGAAAAGAGCATCTGTATGTGTGGGAAAAGGACGAAAATACGCTCCATGAGGACGAGGCGGCGGATATACTCCGGAGTATTTGCCAGGGGGAGTATATGTCCGCCTCGCAGCCCAAAGAGGGGAAGATTGAGCTGACCGCCCAGACAGATGGCCTGCTGCTGGTGGATACTGAGCGTCTGCGGGCGGTCAACCGCCTGGGGGAGATGATGATTGCCACCCGCAGTTCCGGCTTTCCGGTGAAACAGGGGGACAAGCTGTGCGGAACCCGGGTGATTCCTTTGGTGATAGAGCGGGAAAAGATGGAGCGGGCCCGGAGGGTGGCCGGACCGGAGCCCCTTCTGCGGCTGGTTCCCATCCGGCCCAAACGGTATGGCCTGGTTACCACCGGAAACGAGGTGTTCCACGGCCGTATTCCGGACGCATTTACCCCCGTCATCCAGGAGAAACTGGCGGAGTACGGCTGTGAGAGGATCGCCCATGAAATTTTGGGGGACGACCACGAGAAAATCACCGCCGCGATTGCGAAAATGCTGGCAGAGGGCTGCGAACTGGTGTTGTGTACCGGTGGAATGAGCGTAGATCCAGACGACCGCACCCCCCTCGCTATTCGGGATACGGGCGCTCGGGTGGTCAGTTATGGCGCACCGGTTCTCCCGGGCGCGATGTTTTTGCTGGCATATACCAGCGATGGGCGGCCTATCTGCGGCCTGCCCGGGTGTGTGATGTACGCCAAACGAACCATTTTCGACTTGATCCTGCCCTATCTGCTGGCGGATATACCGGTAACAGAGGAGCAGCTGGCGGGCCTGGGACACGGGGGATTGTGCCTCAACTGTCCGGAGTGCCATTTCCCCAACTGCGGCTTTGGAAAAGGAGTGTAATGCCATGTCCGCTTTAACTCATATAGACGAACAGGGGAACGCTGTTATGGTGGATGTGAGCGGCAAGGAAATAACCGCCCGGTCGGCTGTGGCGGCGGGGTACATTTCTATGAGCGGGTCATGCTTTGCGCTGGTTGCCCAGGGGCGGATGAAAAAGGGCGATGTGCTGGGGGTGGCCCAGGTGGCGGGGATTATGGCGGCTAAGCGTACCAGTGAACTGATCCCACTGTGCCACCCGGTCCAGACGACCCACTGTTCTGTGGAGTTTGCCATGCTTCCGGAGAAGCATCAGATTGCCGCCTCCTGTACCGTTCGGTGCCAGGGACAGACCGGTGTGGAGATGGAAGCTCTCACAGGGGTTTCTGCGGCGCTGCTTACCATCTATGACATGTGCAAAGCGGCGGACAAGGGGATGGTTATATCCGATATCCATCTTGTGGAGAAACGGGGAGGCCAAAGCGGAACCTTTCGGTTTGAGGACGCAGACCATGTTTGACCGATTTGGACGGAAGATTGACTATATACGCCTGTCCATTACCGACCGGTGCAATTTTCGCTGCCGCTACTGTATGCCGGAAGGGGTTGTCTTGGTGCCCCACAGGGAGATTCTCTCCTATGAGGAGCTTTTGCAGGTGGCCGGGGCTGCGGTGGAATTGGGCATTAGCAAATTCAAGGTGACCGGCGGAGAACCGCTGGTGCGGCGGGGGTGTATGGACTTCCTTGCCCGGCTGAAGGGGCTGCCGGGGGTGGAAGCGGTGACACTGACCACAAACGGGGCACTGCTGGCGCAGGAGGCGGTCCGGCTGTCCGAACTGGGAATCGACGGGGTAAATGTCAGCCTGGACGCAGCAGACCGGGAGACATTTGTGTCCATCACTGGGGTTGACCAGCTGGACCAGGTACTGGAGGGCATTTCTGCATCGGTTTCGGCGGGGATTCCAACCAAGCTGAACTGCGTCCTGCTTCCGGGATGTTTGGAGCGGCTGGCCTCTCTGGCAAGGTTTGCAGAGCGGGGAATCGACGTGCGGTTTATCGAAGTTATGCCCATCGGGGCGGGGGGTGCTCTTCCCGGCCCAAGCTGGGATGAGGGGCTGGCCGTTCTGCGCAGGGAGTGGCCCGACCTGACGCCGGTTGACGAACACCGGGGGAACGGCCCTGCCCGCTACTACGCCAGCCGGCAGCTTTCGGGCCGAATCGGCGGGATTGCTGCGGTCAGCCGCAGATTCTGCGCCGGCTGCAACCGGGTGCGGCTCACCAGTACAGGGCGGCTGAAGCCCTGTTTGTGCTATGGGGAGGGGAGCGACCTGCGGGCGGTGCTGCAGGAATGTCCGCAAAACCTGCTTCCCGCCCTGCGTGCCGCCATTCTGAAAAAACCGGAGGCCCATTCCTTTGCCCAGGCCGGTGGAGTGACCGAGCGGCTGGGTATGGGTCAGATTGGAGGATAGCTGTGGGAAGAGTATCGGCAATCTGTGTGAGTGATGTGCGGGGGGGGCCGAAATCGCCCCGGGAGAGGGCATATTTCCAACGGGATTGGGGCATTTGCGGGGATGCCCACGCCGGGAGCTGGCACCGCCAGGTAAGTCTGCTGGGGGCGGAGAACATTGCGGCCTTTAACCGGCGGGGCGCGAACGTTATGCCTGGCGCGTTTGGAGAAAATCTGGTGGTAGAGGGCTTCGACTTCCCGGCGCTTCCTGTAGGCACCCTGCTGCGGTGCGGACCGGTGCTGCTGGAGCTGACCCAAATTGGAAAAGAGTGCCATAGTCACTGTGAGATCTTCAAAAGGATGGGGGATTGCATCATGCCCCGAGAGGGGGTGTTTGCCCGTGTTCTGGAAGAAGGAACCATTCAGGTCGGGGACGAGATGGCACTGGAGACCAGACAGATACCCCGCCCCTGGCAGACTGCGGTGATTACCCTCAGCGATAAGGGAGCTGTAGGACTGCGGGAAGACAAAAGCGGTCCCGCCATTGCAAAACGTCTGGAGGACAGCGGTTGGGAGGTGGCGGAGCAAATTCTCATCGCCGATGAGCCGGAGCTGTTGCAGCGCCATCTCATCCGTCTGGCCGACCAGCGGCAGCTGGACCTGATTCTTACCACCGGGGGCACCGGATTTGGCCCGAGGGACAACACCCCTGAGGCCGTCCTGGCGGTGGCCCATCGGAATGCTCCCGGCATAGCTGAGGCGATCCGGACGGCCTCTGCTTCCATTACTCCTAGAGCCATGCTGTCCAGAGGGGTGTCTGTCATTCGAGGCAAGACCCTGATTATAACCCTGCCCGGCAGTCCCAAGGCGTGTATGGAGTGTATGGATGTCTTTTTGCCTGTAATTCCCCATGGGCTGGAGCTGCTTCGCGGAAACGTGGAGGACTGTGCCCGCCTGGAAAAAACGGATTGAGAAATGGAGGAACTGATATGAAACGGCTGACAGGCGTTCTGGTTTTGACGGTATTGCTTCTCTCCGCCTGTGGGGGAGGAAAATCCCAGGACGTGGAACTGACAATATTTGCCGCCGCCTCCCTCACCGAGACACTGACCGAACTGAAAACCACCTATGAGGCAGACCACCCCGAAGTGACCATCACCTATAATTTCGACTCCTCTGGTACTCTGCTCACACAGATTCGGGAGGGGGCCGGCTGCGACCTGTTTCTCTCCGCCGCACAGAAGCAGATGGACGCCTTGGAGGAAGAGGGGGCTTTGCTGGAGGGCAGCCGGGTGGATTTGCTGGAAAATCAGGTGGTGCTGTGTGTACCGGGGGACAATCCAAAAGCAATTGCTGACTTTGACGGTCTGGCTCAGGCGCTGACAAGCGGAGACATTCTGATGGCGATGGGGAACAGCGATGTGCCTGTGGGGCAATATACACAAAAAATTTTGGCTTGGTATGGGCTGGAGGAAGAGGCGCTGGCTGCCGCAGGGCGGATTACCTATGGCTCCAATGTGAAGGAGGTTGTCACCCAAATTTCCGAGGGGAGTGTGGACTGCGGTGTGGTGTATCGCACGGACGCCTCCAGCGCAGGGCTGAGGGTGATGGACTGTGCTGCCGCTGAAATGTGCGGACAGGTGATCTGCCCCGCCGCCGTGCTGGGAGCGAGTGAAAATTCGCAGGCTGCACAGGCGTTTCTGGATTTTCTGCAAAGCACCGCTGCCATGGAAGTGTTTGAGAAGGCCGGCTTCACCCCGGCCGGTTAGGAGAGGCATATGGAATGGTATCCTCTGCTCAACTCCCTGCGTATTGCGGCGGCAAGCTGTGTGATTGTGTTTTTCCTAGGCATTTTCTGCGCCTATTACGCCGCACGGCTTCCGCGAGGGGTGAAAGGGGCGCTGGACGTGATTCTGACCCTGCCCATGGTGCTGCCACCCACCGTGTGCGGCTATTTTCTGCTGATGATTTTTGGCGTGAAACGACCGCTGGGGATTTTTTTAGCCAAATTTGGGGTGCAGTTTGTTATGACATGGTATGGTGGTGTTTTGGCCGCCTCGGTGGTGGCGTTTCCTCTGATGTATCGGACTGCTCGGGGTGCCTTTGAGAATTTTGACGAAACGCTGTCCCAGGCCGGCCAGACCTTGGGCCTGTCCAATCCCTATATATTTTGGCGGGTCCGGATGCCCGCATGCCGGCAGGGGATTTTGGCAGGGGCCGTGTTGACCTTTGCCCGGGCGTTGGGGGAGTATGGGGCGACCAGTATGCTCATCGGGTATACCCCTGGCAGAACCGCCACCATCTCCACGACCGTCTATCAACTGTGGCGCACCAATGATGAGGTTGGGGCGCTTCGCTGGGTACTGGTAAACCTGGCCATCAGCACAGCGGTGCTGCTGGCGGTAAATCTGCTGGAGGACCGGCAGAAGGCGGTGAGACGGTGAGTCTTTTTGTAGACATCGAAAAGCGGCTGGGAGAGTTCTGCCTGACTGCGCATGTTGAGACCCAGGGCGGAACGCTGGGACTGCTGGGAGCCTCTGGCTGCGGCAAGAGCCTGACGCTGAAATGTATCGCCGGAATTGAGCGGCCCGACCGAGGGAAGATTGTTCTAGACGGAGTGCCCCTCTTTGACTCCGGCAAAGAGATTGACCTGCCGCCTCAGAAGCGGCGGGTGGGCTATCTGTTTCAAAATTACGCACTGTTCCCCAACATGACAGTGAAACAAAATATCCTGTGCGGCATGCGGCGGGAGCGGGACCGGAACCGGCGGGAGGAGGAATTGAAACGGGTTCTTCGTCTGTGCCGGCTGGAGGAGGTGGAAAGACTGCGCCCCCGGCAGTTGTCCGGCGGACAGCAACAGCGGACTGCGCTGGCCCGTATTTTAGTAAGTCAGCCCCGGCTGTTGCTGCTGGACGAACCCTTCAGCGCTCTGGACAGCCACCTGCGGGATAAACTCCAGCTGGAACTGCGAAATTTGCTGGAGCAGTTTGGCCGGGATACCATATTGGTGACCCACAGCCGGGACGAGGCATATCATATGTGCTCCTATTTGGCTGTGATGGACCAGGGCCGCCTGTCGGGGGAGAAGGAGACAAAAGCTCTTTTTGCCGACCCTGGCAGCGTGTGCGCCTGTCTGCTGACGGGGTGCAAAAATATTGCGCCGGCCAGGAAGACTGGGGCGTATGAAGTGGAGGTGCCGGACTGGGGAATAAAACTGCAAACCGCCCAGGCGGTCGGGGAGCATATTCGGGCAGTGGGGATCCGGGCACACCAGTTCCATGCGGGAACGGAGCAGAACTGCTTCCCTGTGGAGTACCGGGGAGAGATGGAAGAGCCATTCGAGTGGATTGTGGAGTTCCGTTACCGGGGGCAGTCCTCCGCCGCCTCGCCCCTGTGGTGGCGGATACCGAAGGATCGCCGTCCGGTCCCTTTTCCGGCGGAACTGGGTGCTGCTCCGGAGGATATACTTTTGCTGTATGCGTGAGGTGATTGGATGAAGGGGCTGGCTGGAATTGTGTTAGCGGCCGGATTGTCCTCCCGAATGGGGGCCTTCAAGCCTTTGCTGGAGGTGGAGGGAAAAAGTATGGTGTGCCGGGTGGTGGAGCTGATGCAGAGTACCGGGGCTGACCCGGTTGTGGTAGTCACCGGCCACCGGCGTGAGGAGCTGGAGGGCCACCTGGCCGGAAGCAGGGTGAAGTTTGTTCACAACCCAGACGCTTCGTCCACTCAACAGCTGGAATCGCTGAAACTGGCCTTGGCCCAGCTGCCGCCTGAATGCGGACGAGTGCTGGTCTCCCCGGCGGATATTCCTCTGGTGCAGAGAAAAACGGTGGAGCGCCTTCTGGCGGAGGAGGGAGACTTCATCCGCCCATACTGGGGCGGGCGGACCGGCCATCCAGTGGTGCTCTCCGCCAGGATGATTCCTTACGTTCTGCGCTACACTGGCCCCGATGGACTGAGAGGGACTGTCTGCACCGGCAGCTTTCAGGTTCGGGACGTACCGGTGGAGGACCAAGGGATTTTAATGGACAACGATACCCCGGCGGACTTTCAAAGAACGCTGGCATATGGAAGGAGCCGGTTATGAAAAGACTGTTTGAAGCGCTCAAAAGCGTTTTGAATCAGGGGGGAGATGCGGTACTGGTGACCGTGGCGGCCAGTTCTGGCTCCACCCCCAGAGGAGCAGGGGCAAGGATGTTGGTAACCGGGGCTGGAAGAATCTATGGCACCATCGGCGGCGGCGGGGTGGAGCACTACGCAGAACAGTTGGCTTTAGAGGTGCTGGCGGCAAAGCGATCCCGAATGGAGCGGTTTGTGCTGCGCAAAAACCAGGTGCAGGACTTGGGAATGGTGTGCGGCGGGGATGTGACCGTGTATTTTCAATATCTTTCGGCCAAGGATAAGACCCTGTCGTCCATTGCAGAGCACGCACTGGAACTATTCCGTCAGGGGGAGGAAAGCTGGCTGATCGACGACATTACCCCCGGAGGAACCGGGGGACTGTTTTTGTATGGAAAAGCACAGGGGGTGGCGGAAGGAGCGCTTCCCCGCGAAGTCCTGGAACAGATAGGCACCGCCCCTAAGCAGGTAGAAGCTGGCGGAAGATGCTATTTGGTTGAACCCCTCCTGCGGGGCGGAATTGTATATATATTTGGGGGCGGTCATGTGGCTCAGGCGCTGGTTCCGGTTTTATCGGCTGTGGACTTTCGCTGCTGGGTGCTGGAGGACCGCGAGGACTTTTGCCGTCCATCGCAGTTTCCGGGTGTGGAGCGGACTTTGCTGCTGCGTACAGCGGAGGACTGGGATGGACTGTCCATCGGCAAGGAAGACTATGTTTGCATTATGACCCGGGGACACAAGGACGATCTTATCTGCGAAGCATTTGCGCTGAAAACCTCTGCCCGGTATATTGGTGTAATTGGAAGCCGAAAAAAGACCGCCGTTGTCAATGCAAGGCTGCGGGAGATGGGTTTTGATGACAGAGCTCTGGAGCGGATTACCACCCCTATCGGGCTGGACATTGGAGCTCAGACACCAGCAGAGATTGCCGTCAGCATTGCAGCCCAGTTGATTCAAGTTCGGGCGAAGGACCAGCCGCAGAAATAATCTCTTAAATTAGTCCGAGGAATTACTTGAAATTGTTTGAAGTTTGCAGCGAAGCCCGCAGAAGAAGCCTCACAGCAGCGGAGAGTGCAGGAATGTTGCGGGTTTAGAGGCAATTGCGGTGAATGAAGAGGGATACTGGAAGGGCGCAGGCGCTGTGAAAACAAAGTAAATTGGAGGCTGGAGCCCTTCCGAAAATTCCATAAACTATCTTTTCGGAACGATCTCACAAACAGGAGGCGGACACATTGCAGCTGCTGGACAGATCAGAATACCGGTTTTTAAAGACTGACCCCCATCTGGGGAATCATATCATGTTTCTCACTTATGGGGGCAGCTACGCCTACGGCACCAATGTAGAGGGCTCGGACATCGACATCCGGGGCTGCACCTTGAACAGCAAGGCAGACCTACTGGGCATGGGCGATTTTGAGCAGGTGGTGGATACTGGGACGGATACCACCGTGTACGCTTTTAACAAGCTGCTAACCCTGTTGATCAGCTGCAACCCCAACACCATCGAGCTGCTGGGCTGCAAGCCGGAACACTATCTGGTGCTGACGCCCATGGGGAAACAGCTCATTGCCCAGCGCAAAATGTTCCTCTCATGCCGGGCGGCTGTCTCCTTTGGCGGCTACGCCAACCAGCAACTCCGCCGCCTGGAAAACGCCCTGGCCCACGATGCCTACCCTGCCGAAGTCAAGGAGCGGCACATCATGGGCTCCTGTGAAAATACCATCTTTACCTTCCCGGAGCGTTACCATAGCTTCAGCCTGGAGCAGATCAAACTGTCGGTTGCCGATGTGGAGGGCAGGCCCCAGGTGGTGGCGGATATCCGCATGGAGCAGGTCCCTCTGCGCACCCTCACCGGCATGGTCAGCGAGCTGGTGGAGATCGCCCGGAACTACGACAAGATTCACCACCGGAACAAGAAAAAGGACGATGCCCACCTGAATAAGCACGCTATGCACTTGGTGCGGCTCTACCTGATGTGCTTGGATATCCTGGAGAAAGAGGAGATCATCACCTACCGGGCGGCAGACCACAACCTGCTGATGGATATCCGGAACGGGTGCTATCAGAGGGAAGACCATACCTTTAACTCCGCCTTTTATGACCTGCTCAATGATTTGGAAAAACGGCTGGACTACGCCAGAAAACATACATCTCTCCCGGAGGCGCCCGACATGGCTCGAATTGAGGCGTTCCAGATGGAGGTCAACGAGAGGGTGGTGCGGGATGAAATTTGACATTTCTTCTGAAGCGAGGCACATCTCCAGACCCTCAATGACGCTGGCTATGAGGACTATCTGACGGACGGCTGTGTCCAGAACCTGCTCCGGGGTGTGGATCCCCACAACTGGGATATCTGCACCTCCGCTCGTCCGGAGGAGACGGAGGCATGTTTTAACGGCCATCGAATCGTCGAGACCGGGCTGGAACACAGCTCCGTCACCGTTTTGGAGGACGGTGAGCCCTACGAGATCACCACCTGCCGCACCGAGGGCCCCACCGTCAGCGCCAAACTGGCCGGCCAGATGCTCCATAAGCCGAAATTAGACAACAAGACCCGTGAGCGGCAGGGATGTGATTGCGGCAGGAGTCGAACCTGGTCCGGAGGTGGGCGGGTGCTGAATGGGTTGCTGGAATAGGTATTCAACGGATCAGTTCCGAACAGCAGAGAAACGGTTTCTTCCGCAGATTGCAGCTCAACAGGTCAATAGAACAAGGGACTGAGAAAACAGATGCTTGAAGCGTCTGTTTTTTCATAGCCTGATATAAATTCGCATACGATCATCAGAGGTGATTTTGATGAAAGATTCAGTTTTAATTCTAAGTGAAGCCCATCCGCCGCCACTCAAATCTGATGATACAATAATTACTCAAACTATTATGGTTTGGCTAGCGAAAGAGCTTCGAAAAGGATGGATTGAAAAGGAAGGTAACGCCGCATGTGCTGTCCCCCGCTGAGGTTTGGCAGAATAATAGAATGCTTGATTCTATATCCAAGTGGTTTGAGATATCAGGGCTTGTTTGAAAAATGTCAACACGCCCAAGCGGCGGTTCTTTTGCCGCCATACTGCCCCAATTTTTCTTGAAATACATCCAGTATTCCTGCGAAAAATTTTGTTTGTCTGGCGACAAAATTCCTCGCCGTTGTGCATAGTTCCGTTTTTCAAACAGCGCCTAGATGCCAAGCTGTTATTGCCTGGCTCACAGAAGCCCTCCACAAATGAAGCCTTTGCTGTTTTACCGGCAAAGGCATTTAAAATGATTTCTTACCATGCGTCTGCTCATAGGGTATCATAGTACCGAGCAATTGTGCCTTGAAGGAGGTGTACCAAATCCTTTGCGCGATCTATACACGACTGAGTAAGGAGGATGAAGACAAGCATCAGCCCGAGTCGGAGAGCATCCAGAACCAGAAGTCCCTGCTGACCCGCTATGCTATTGACCACGGGTGGGATATCTACTCAATTTTCTGTGATGAGGACTTCTCCGGCGTGGACAGCGACCGCCCGGACTTCAACCGCATGATTGAAGCCGCAAAGCAGAAAAAATTTCAGATCATCCTCTGCAAGAGCCAGTCCCGCTTCACCCGGGACATGGAGCTGGTGGAGAAATACATCCACGGCCTGTTCCCCATCTGGGGCATCCGGTTCATTGCGGTGGCCGACAACGCCGACACCGAGATCAAGGGCAACAAGAAGGCCCGGCAGATCAACGGCTTGGTGAACGAGTGGTATCTGGAGGACCTGTCGGAAAACGTCCGCATGGTGTTTGACCTGAAGCGGCGGGAGGGCAAGTACATCGGCGGCTTTCCCATCTACGGCTACCGGAAGGACCCAGCGGACAAAAACCACATCATCCCCGACCCCGAGGCGGCGGAGGTGGTGCGGCAGATCTACCAGTGGTCGCTGGAGGGCCACGGGCGGCAGAACATCGCCTACATGCTGAACCGGCGGGGCATCCCCAACCCCACCCGCTACAAGGCGGAGCGGGGCTGGAGCTGCAACCACCCCATCAAGAACAACTTTGGTCTGTGGAACAAGGTGACAGTGGGGCGGATTTTGACCAATGAGATGTACACCGGTGTGATGATTCAGGGTCGGCGTAGGAAGGTCAGCTACAAATCCAAGGTGGTCGTCGACACGCCGGAGAGCGAATGGTATCGGGTGGAGGGCACCCATGAGGCCATCATCGACCGGGAGACCTTTGAAGCGGTCCAGCGAGGGTTGAAGCTGCGGACCCGGACAGACGGCACCGGGGAGACACATCTGCTGGCTGGACTGGTGAAGTGCGGCGACTGCGGTTCTACCATGAGCAAATGCTCCAACGGAAACCGCTCCTATTTGCGGTGCAAGCTGTACGCTGACAGCGGAAGCAAACGGCTGTGTACTCGGCACTCGGTGCGGCTGGACCGGCTTATTGACTTAATTTCGGAGCGCATCCGGTACTATGTCCAGACCTATTACCGGCTGGACCCTGCGGATCTCCAACCCCGGAAGGACACCCGCCGGGAGGCGCTGGAGCAGGAGCAAAAGAACCTGACCGCCCAGCTGGAAAAGCACAGCCAGGCGCTGAAAACGCTGTACCTGGACCGGGTAGCGGGGGTCGTCAGCGAGGGGCAATTCGTGGAGCTGAACCAGTACTTCCTGCAAGAAAAGAGCCGTCTGGAGCGGCGGCTGGAACAAATTGCTGAGGAGTTGGCAAATCGGGAACATTTGGAGGATCAGGCTGGTCTGCTGGAGCGCGCCCAAGAGCTTTTGAAACTGGAGACTGTCCCACGGGAACTGGTTGTTGGACTAATTGACCGAATTGAAATCGGAGAGAAAAATCCAGCTACAGGCCGGCAGGAGGCCAAAGTTTTCTGGAAGTTTTAAAATTAATTTGGAAGAAAAACGAAGTTTTTTGCCAAAATTCTTTTCGGTTCCTTTTCTTTCAAGAAAAGGAACAAAGACCCCGTAATGTACTTACGATACAATCCCCTGGGGCGCGGTGCCGTCCACAATGGCGACTTGTTTACCAGGGAGGACAACGGCGTCCAGAGAGTCCGGGTCGCCGGAGCACAGAATGTATTCAACTTCCAGCCCGGCCTTTTCGGCCCAAGCTCCGACCTTGCGCATCAGGGTGGATTTTCCGCAGCCGGGTCCGCCTTTTAAGATATAGATTGCCCTGGCCTCCTCGGGGGGGAGGAGGTGGTCATACAGGGAATAGAACCCTGCGGGGGAATTGGCTCCTAAGAAATATTGAATATGTGGCAAAGCAGTCATAAACGACCCTCCATATCAACGATTTTACGCCTTAGTCTATGCCGGGACGAGCCGAATGGTGAGAAGGCAAAAAATGCAAAACAGGGATTGAAGAGGGCCGCTGCCCTGTGTTATAATTGCGAAAAGAAGGAAACATATCAGGGATACTCCGGGCAAGAAAAGGAAAGGGTGTAGCAATTATGATGAACGAGCAGTGGACCAATACCTTTCGCGGGGAGATTGAGGCATTTAAAGACACCATTGGCGCCTTTGACAAAGGGGAGATCGACCGAAAGGCCTATAAAGGCATTTCCGGCGGTCTGGGCTCCTATGCCCAGCGAGACCCCTCCAAGCACATGCTCCGGCTGCGCATGGCGGGGGGGCGGCTGACCCTGCCCCGGCTGAAATTTTTAGCTGAGGTGGTGGAGCGGGAGAAGGTGAGCCGGATGAAGATGACCACCTGTGGGACCATCCAGCTCCACGACCTGTCCGCAAACCAGGTGCCGGTGTTGATGGAGGAGGCCATTGGCTGTTCCATTCTCACCAAGGGGGGCGGCGGGGACAATCCCCGCAACGTGATGTGCAGTCCCCTCACCGGCGTGCAGCCTGGCGAGGCGTTCGACGTGTTCCCCTGGGCGGCGGCCGCGGCGGAGTATCTGCTGTCCATCTGCCGGGACATCAAAATGCCCCGCAAGCTGAAGGTGGCGTTCTGCAACGGGGTGGACGACTGCGTTCACAGCGCATTCCGGGACATGGGCTTTTTGGCCCAGCCGGATGGCACCTTTGCTCTGCGCATTGCCGGCGGTCTGGGGGCGGCCCGGCCCTCCATGGGCGTGCTGGTGGACGAGGCGGTGGCTCCCAAAGAGATTCTCTACTATATCCGGGCCATGGTAGATACCTTCTGTGCCCATGGCAATTATGAGAACCGTGCCAAGGCTCGCACCCGCTATATGCAGGATACCCTGGGCCCGGACGGCTTGAAGGAGGTGTTCCTCAAGAACGTGGCCGCCCGCAAGGCGGAGGGCGGGCTGGAGATCACCGGCCTGGAGGCCCCCGCTGATATTGCCAGAGACAACAGCGGTACAGTGGACCACCCCCGTGCCATTCCCCAGAAGCAGCCCGGCATGTTCGCCGTGAAGTACCATCCCATCGGGGGTATTCTGCCCGTGGAGAAGCCCCGCCGGCTCTATGAGCTGCTGAAGGACATCCCCGGGGCGGAAATTCGGATTGCCCCCAACGAGACCCTGTATGTGATCAACCTCACCGCCGCCGAGGCAGAAAAGGTGCTGGAGGCTACCGCCGACGGCGCGGAGACCGAATTTGAACACAGTGTGGCCTGTATTGGAGCTACTACCTGCCAGCAGGGAGTCCGAGACAGCCAGGGCGCACTTCAGACGGTGGTGAAAGCGGTCCGGGAGGCGGGGATTGCCGATGGGGCCCTGCCCAAAATCTGCATCTCCGGCTGTCCCTCCAGCTGCGCCGCTCATCAGGCGGGAGCCATTGGCTTTCAGGGGGGCGTGAAGCTGGTGGACAAGAAGCCCCAGCCCGCCTTCAAGATGTTCCTAGGCGGTACCGACGTTCTGGGACGGGCCGATTTTGGACAGGAGGTGGGCACCGTCCTGGAGAGTGACCTGCCCGCCCTGCTAATAGAGCTGGGCAAGGCGGTCCAAGGGGCCGGCCAGAGCTGGGCGCAGTGGTCCCAGGAGCACGCTGAGGAGCGAGACGCCATCATCGCCAAATACGCATAAGAGAAACGCCGCAGGGACGGCCCCCTTCGGGGCCGTCTCCGTTTGTAAGGGGATGCCGTTCGGGCCGACTGAAAAAAGCTGAGGGCATTGGATGTGGGCTGGACGGAACAAAAGTCCGGACAAAAGTTCCGGCCTGCCGCCTGCGGGTCCTGCGGGGAAAGGTCCCCGGCCTGACCGACAGCAAATTCGGCGGCCTGCCCTATTGAGACCTGGGCCGGCCCTATCCGGTGGACAGCAAGGGCCGGCCTATGGGACTGCTGCTGACGGAACGGTACTCCTGCGTAGTTTAAGAAAAGGATGTTGCACGAATGAAACGACGTATTGTTGGACTGCTGCTGCTTTTTGCGCTTTTGATGAGTGCCTCTTGCGGGGTGGTCTGCGAAACCGGACCTGGGAACCAATCCCAGGCTGCTGACGCATCCTCAGAACCAGGGAAAATCACCTTCACCGACGCCTTGGGCCAGGCGTTCTCCATTGAGAAGCCGGAGCGGGTGGTGGTGATGATTGGCAGCTTTGCCGATGTGTGGGTGTTAGCCGGGGGAGAGGATACCCTTGTTGCCACCGCCAACGACGCCTGGGAGTCCTACGGCCTGGACTTGGGGGAAGAGGTGACCAGTATTGGCTCGGCCATGAAGCCCAGCGCCGAGCTGGTGCTGGGGGCGGAGCCCGACCTGATTCTTGCCAGCAGCCTGTCCCCCTCCAACCTGGAGATGAAGGAGACCTTCGACCGGGCGGGTATCCCCACCGCCTATTTCGACGTATCCTCCTTCCAGGACTACCTGGACCTGCTGGAGCTGTTCACCCGGCTTACCGGACACCCGGAGAATTATGAGACCTACGGCACCGCCGTCCAGGAACAGGCGCACGGAGCCGTACTGCGCAGGGCTGTCTATAGCTTCGCCCCTTCGGTACTGACCATCCAGGTGTCGGGCAGCAGCGTCAAGGTGAAAAACAGCGAGGACAACGTGCTGGGCCCCATGCTGAAGGAACTGGGCTGCATCAACATTGCTGACCAGGACGGCGCTCTGCTGGAGGAGCTGAACCTGGAGGCCATTCTCCAGGCCGATCCGGACTATATCTTTGCCGTCTACCACGGCACCGACGAGGCCAGTGCCCAGGCCAATCTGGAGGCCGCCCTGCTGTCCAACCCCGCCTGGGCCTCCCTCAGCGCGGTGCAGGGGGAGCGCTTCCACATCCTGGAGCGGAGAATGTACAGCTTAAAGCCCAACGCCCTGTGGGGGAATGCCTATGAAAAGCTGGCGGACATCCTGTGTGGGGAATAAGGGACGCTATGGGCTGATTGCCGCCCTGGCGGGACTGGTTCTGCTGTCCAGTGTGGCCAACCTGGCCTTTGGAGCGGTGCCCATCCCGGTGAGGGAGGTGGCGGCCGCCCTGCTGGGCCGGGGGGAGAGTACCCAAACCGCCATTGTCCTCTACGCCCGCCTGCCCCGGCTGTGCGGCTGCCTGCTGGCGGGGGCGGCGCTGGCCTGCTCCGGCGTTATCATACAGGGGGTGCTGAACAACCCCCTGGCCGCGCCCAATGTGATCGGCGTCAACTCCGGGGCGGGCCTGGCCACCGCGCTGTGCTGCGCTGTTGCCCCTGGGGCAGTCCGGATCACCCCTATCGCCGCTTTCCTGGGGGCGCTGGCGGGGGTGATGCTGGTGCTGCTCATCTCAGAGCGGGCTGGAGCGGCCCGGATCACCCTGGTGCTGGCGGGGGTGGCCATATCCAGCGTCTTCAGCGCGGGCATCGACGCACTAGTCACCTTTTTTCCGGATGCCCTCAGCGGATACACCGACTTTCGCATTGGCGGAGTAAAAAACCTGTCCATGGCCCGGCTGCTCCCTGCGTTCTGGGTCATTGTAATCGCCCTGCTCATTGCCCTGTCCCTGTCCAACGAGCTGGATCTGCTTTTGCTGGGCCGGGAGACGGCCCAGAGCCTAGGGCTCCCCGCCAAATGGCTGCGGCTGTTTCTGCTTATGCTGGCTGCGGCTCTGGCGGGGGCGGCGGTGAGCTTTGTGGGATTGCTGGGCTTTGTAGGGCTGCTGACCCCCCATATCATGCGCCGGGTGGTGGGGGAGGAGAGCTTTCCCCTCCTGCTCTCCTCTGCGCTGGGGGGCGGGCTGCTGCTGACGGCGTGCGATCTGGCCTCCCGGATCATCTTTGCCCCCTTCGAGCTGCCTCTGGGAGTGGTGCTGTCTCTGACCGGCGGTCCCTTCTTCATCTGGCTGCTGCTGAAGCAGCGGAGAGGGGGCGGCGGTCTATGATTGCATTGAGGCAGCTGCGGGTGGGATACCCCGGACGGCTGGTGCTGGAGGATGTCAGTCTGGACTTCCGTCCTGGAGAGGTGCTGGCGATATTGGGGCCAAATGGCTGCGGCAAAAGCACCCTTCTGCGCACTGCCAACGGTCTGCTGCCCAAGCTGGAGGGAGAAATCCTGGTGGACGGCCGTTCCATTACGAAAATGTCGGCGAAAGAGGTTGCCCAAAAGATTGCCTATCTGCCCCAGTCCCGGATGGTGCCCAGCATAACGGCCGGCCGAATGGTCCTCCATGGCCGCTTTCCCTATCTGTCCTACCCCCGGCGCTATCGGGCGGAGGACCATGCGATGGTCCGGCGTGCCCTGGACTGGGTAGGGGCATCGGAGCTGGCGGACCGGACGTTGGCAGAGCTGTCCGGAGGCCAGCGGCAGAAGGTCTATCTTGCCATGGCCTTGGCCCAGGATACCGAGACGGTTTTGATGGACGAGCCCACCACCTATTTGGACGTGAGCTGCCAGCTGGAGGTGATGGCGCTGGCCCGCCGCTTAGCCGAGGAGGGGCGGGCGGTGGTGATGGTCCTCCACGACCTGACCCTGGCCCTGCGGTATGCCCACCGGGCGGCCCTGTTTTGTGCAGGCCGGCTGGAGCGGACCGGCACCCCGGAGGAGCTCTATGAAAGCCGCGCCCTGGAACCGGTTATGGGGGTCAGCCTGGGCAGAGTGGAGACGGAAGCTGGCTGGCGGTATTTTTATCAATAGAGGCAGAGGGCAGGGCCGGCGGCGGCCGGTTCGGGAGCACTTTTTGCCGGAAGGGATGTGGGGCGGATTTCTCCTGTAAAAAGTGATAAAAGGGGCTGGTGAACCCCGCTGGAATGGTGTAAAATGTCACTTGACAATTTCGGAGCGCTCAAGTAGAATGGGTGCGCAATGAAAGAAATCCTGCAAAACTCTAAAAAATTGTTTGAAAATTGCAGAAGTCACATACGGACTGTCCCCGGACAGGAAAAAAGGGAAGGAGAGAACATATGCACACTTTTGAGACGAAAATCCAGGAGCTGAAGACCTCTGTACTCACGGAAGTGGCCCGTTTGACTTGGGAGGACCGGCTTCAGACTGGCATCCTGGACGTGCCTGAGAGGATTATCCCCGGCCCCGAGGCCAGCCTGCGCTGCTGTATCTATAAGGAGCGTGCCATCATCAGCAGCCGTGTAAAGATGGCCATGGGGGGCGACAAGAGCAACCCCAGCGTGGTGGAGGTTCTGCCCATCGCCTGCGACGAGTGTCCGGTGACCGAGATGACGGTCAGCGCCTCCTGCCGGGGCTGTCTGGCCACCCGCTGCGTCCACGCCTGCCCCAAGGACGCCATTAAGATCGTCAACCACCGGGCCAGCATCGACCACAGCAAGTGTATCACCTGCGGCAAGTGCGTCAGCGCCTGCCAGTACAGCGCCATTGTAAAGAACCAGCGCCCCTGCGAGAAGGGCTGCCCCGCCAAGGCCATCTCCATGGGCCCGGACAAGAAAGCCTCCATCGACATCAACGAGTGTATCTCCTGCGGCAACTGCGTGTATCAGTGCCCCTTCGGGGCCATTCAGGACAAGTCCTGGATTGTGGATGCTATCCAGATGATCCAGGGCGGCGCCCACTGGGGCTACAAGACCTATGCCGTCGTTGCCCCCTCTATTGCCGGCCAGTTTGCTCCCGCCAGCTATGGACAGGTGGTGGCCGGGCTGAAGATGCTGGGCTTCTCCGGGGTGGCCGAGGTGGCCCTGGGGGCGGACATGGTGGCCGACCGGGAGTCGGAGGAGCTGGTGGAGAAGGGGGTTCTCACCTCCTCCTGCTGCCCGGGCTTTGTGGGCTACGTGAAGAAGAAGCACCCCG
>CAMWBA010000004.1 GCA_947172355.1 uncultured Bacillota bacterium | reverse complement strand
TCCGCCCACGATTTGAAGGAGATCGGCTGTCAGGTGGAGCTGTCCAACACCTACCATCTGCATCTTCGTCCCGGGGACGAAGTGGTCCGCCAGATGGGCGGGCTCCACAAATTCATGGACTGGGACGGCCCCATGCTCACCGACAGCGGGGGATTCCAGGTGTTCTCCCTGTCCGGGCTGCGGAAGATTAAGGAGGAGGGAGTCACCTTTGCCTCCCACATCGACGGGCGGCGCATCTTTATGGGGCCGGAGGAATCCATGTGCATCCAGTCCAACCTGGGCAGCGACATTGCTATGGCCTTTGACGAGTGTGTGGAGAACCCGTCCCCCTACGAGTATGTAAAGGCCTCCTGTGAGCGGACGGTCCGCTGGCTGGAACGTTGCATTGCAGAGCATGACAAGCTGAACTCCTTGTCAGATACACTCAACCCCCAGCAACAACTGTTCGGGATCAATCAGGGGGGAACTTACACAGATCTTCGTGTCTGGCACATGGATGAGATTGCTAAGCTCAACTGCGACGGCTATGCCATCGGCGGCTTGGCAGTTGGAGAACCCACCCAAGTGATGTATGACATCATCGACGCAGTGGAGCCCCACATGCCCAAGGACAAACCCCGGTATCTGATGGGGGTGGGTACACCCACAAACCTGATCGAAGGCGTGGCCCGGGGAATTGACTTTTTCGACTGCGTTATGCCCGCCCGAAATGCCCGCCACGGCAAGCTGTACACCTGGAGAGGAACCATCAACATCAAGAACGAAAAGTACAAATTGGACAAGAGACCCATTGACTTGACATGTGACTGTCCTGCCTGCCGTTCCTTCTCTCGGGCCTATCTGCGCCACCTGGTTATCGCAGGGGAGATGCTGGCCATGCGGCTGGCAGTGCTCCACAATCTTCATTTCTATAATGAACTGATGTCCCGCATTCGAGAGAGTTTGGACAGCGGTACCTTTACAGATTTTCGGGCACAGTACTCCGGCTTATTGGACCGGCCCTGTGGAGAGGATTAGAGAAATTTGGCAAAAGGGCTTGTCAATCAGAAAAATATCCGCTATAATATCCTTTACTGCGTCAAATAGATTTTCTGTTGACAGAGTATTTTAACGTTGGAGGAAAGATTTTATGGATCCTGTTACACTGATAATGCTTGTTGCGATGTTCGCCATGCTGTACTTCTTTATGATCCGTCCAGAAAACAAACGGAAGAAAGAGGCGCAGCAGATGCGGGACTCTTTAAAAGTTGGCGATATCATTACAACCATTGGCGGCATCGTTGGTACTATTTGTAAGGTAAACGAAAATACCATTATCATCGAGACCAGTGCCGATCGGGTACGAATTGAATTTACCAAGTGGGCGGTATCCACAAAGAATGTAGCGCCCGAGCAGCCCACAACATAAAATAGGCATGTCTTTCGCCCTTCCTGCATAGGTTTTATCAGACCGTGGGGGGAGGGTGTTTTTATGAAAAAGAAGGAGCGTCGTTCAGAGGAATTGGGCAGTCAATGGCTGAATGCAGCATGTGAAGTGCTTAAAGGTGGTGCGTTGGCTGGTGTGACTGCCACCTTAGCTCTGCTGATCTGTGCAGTTTTAGTATCGACAGGCACAGTTCCGGTAAGCGCTACCTATGGAGCGGTATTGGCTGTGTGCGTTTTAGGCGCTCTGTCCGGCAGTCTCTACACCGTCCGCCGTGTGAACAGCCGGCCGCTGCTGGCAGGACTCGGGGTAGGTGCGGTACTGTTTCTGCTGCTGCTGACTGCCGGATTTATTGTATACCAGAGTGCCTCTATTGCCAATGGAGGGGCAGGCATCCTGTGTGCTTGCTTGTGCGGCGGAGCGATTCCCGGTCTTTTGACAAGAAAACCTAAGAAAAAGCGGAGAAGATGATTGAAATTCCTTTTTGACTATGATATAATGGTGGCTACTATAGCAGAATATGCTGTAAGCTACCAAATAGGAGGAGATACCAATGAAGCATATCCAGACGTTAAACGGGGCCACTTTGAAGGCCAGCGCCGCTAAGGGCGGCTGCGGCGAGTGCCAGACCTCTTGCCAGTCCGCCTGCAAGACTTCCTGCACCGTTGCTAACCAGAAGTGCGAAAACAAGTAAAGCAAAAAGCCTGAAAGGGCAGGCGCTGTGCAGCGCCTGCCCTTTTTGCTGTCCGGTCTTTGACAGGGAGGAGATATGGCAAATATTATCGAAGATATTCCAATGAGCAACGGTTTAACCAGCGTCTTTTTAGAAGTTCTGATACTCAGCGGTTCGATGTTGGCTCGAACTATGGAGGAGAAACGGCTGATTGTCTGGTTGGCAGAACGAGATCAGAGCAGGGTGGGACTGGGAACGGTCGGCTTCGATCTTTGCGACATGCCCTGGAATTCAGAAACCTTCGAGGAGGACAAAGCGTTTTTGCTTCAAGCAGTCTCGCGGGCTAAGGAGCGGCTTGGATGGAAACAGCTTGGTTACAGCCCAAATGAAGCTATCTTGTTCCCCTGCCTGGACCGCTTTGCAGAGAGGATATCCAGAATGGATGCCGCCGAAATCCGATTGGAGATTGTAAGGGAGTGGCTTACGGAGGCGGATGCCTTTGATCCGGTTTTATGCGGCTTTCCCACCTGCCCTGAGCATCATACGCTGCTTACAATTTTTGGATGTTATATCTGCAACAATGAAGGAGGTCGTGGAATATGAAACAGATTTGGAGCGAGATATTGGAGCAGATTGGACTGGTCTCCGAAGCGATCGGCAAAAGCGTCAACCCACCTGCCACGCCTGACGAGATTCGCCGGCTGGAGGAGACTATAGGGATAACGTTGCCGGAAGATTTCTGCAATTATCTTTCCACCATGAATGGGCAACGAAACACGGAGGAGTGTACAAGGGACAGAAATTCCGAACTTCCCCTGCTAGGCTTTCATCCGTTTCTGTCCATCACTGGGATCATCGAGACATGGGCTATGATGAATAAGCTCTTTGCGGGGGAAACAGAGCCGATCGAATGGGTAACAGAAGACAAGATCAAACCATTTATCTGGCGCAGGCATTGGATACCGTTTACTGAATCGGAAGGAAGCCAATATCTGATTTTGGACTGTGACCCAGGTAAGAACGGGACCTATGGACAGGTGTTTTGCTGGTGTGCTGGCATGGATTTTGTGGAAGTTACTGCGGGCTCATTTGGAGAATTTTCCAAGGCACTATTATCCAGACTGTCTGAGAGAAAATTTGAAATCACCGAATTGGGAGCCATTGAATTTGAGGATTACTATATTTAACAACGTTTAGGAGAGGAGAACCTGACATGACAACTGTACATACCTTTTCCGCCCTAGGACAGTACCTGGCAGCGGATATAAACAGCGGAGCGGTCCATGTATTGGACAAGCTCACCTACGATTTATTGTCTTTGGTTCAAGATGGACCGATAGGGGAGGGGAGGGTTCCTCAGAAAGTGGTGGACCTGCTTCCTCAATATGACCCATCTGAGTTGGAGGAGTGCTGGCAAGAACTGAGGGTGTTGCAAAATGCCGGACTTCTTTTTACAACCGACGACTATCTGGACCCCGAAGCTGCCATGGCCTTACCAAAAGCGGCAGTGGTAAAAGCGCTGTGTCTCCACGTATCCCACGACTGCAACCTGAGGTGCAAGTACTGTTTTGCCTCCACAGGCGATTTTGGCACCGGCCACCGGCTGACAATGGACTTTGAAACCGCAAAAAAGGCGATTGATTGGGTTGTAGCTAAGTCGGGAAAGCGGCGCAACATTGAGATCGACTTCTTCGGCGGCGAACCACTGATGGCGATGGATACGGTAAAACGGACGGTGGAATATGCCCGGTCACTGGAGAAAAAATATGACAAGGTATTCCGCTTTACAATTACAACCAATGGCATTTTGCTGGATGATGAGACCATTGACTACATCAATCAGGAGATGTCAAATGTTGTGCTCTCTTTAGACGGCCGGCAAAAGGTCAATGACCGGATGCGCCCTACCGTAAATGGAAAGGGGAGCTACGATATCATTGTACCCAAGTTCCAAAAGTTGGTGGCGCAGCGCGGGACAAAAGACTATTATGTGCGAGGTACTTTTACGCGGGAAGACTTGGACTTTGCCCAAGATGTACTGCATATGGGGGATCTTGGGTTCCTGCACGTTTCTGTGGAGCCATGCAGCGGTCCGCCGGATGACCCCTATGCCGTCCAGAAGGAGGACTTAGGCAGGGTAGAGGAGGAGTACGAAAAACTGGCCCAGGCCCTTCTGGCACGGAAGGACATCAATTTCTTCCACTTCAATGTGGATCTGTCTCAGGGACCCTGCGTGATCAAACGTCTGCGGGGCTGTGGAGCTGGATGTGAATATGTAGCCGTCACCCCAGATGGAGGGATCTACCCCTGCCACCAGTTTGTGGGGAAGGAGGAGTTTTGCATGGGCAGTGTCCATGATGGCTCCTTCGACATGAGAATATCTGGCCAATTTGCCCAACAGAATATCTATACCCGTCCGGCCTGCCGGGAATGCTGGGCACGTTTCTACTGCAGTGGGGGCTGTTCTGCTTCAAACCTGCTTGTTAACGGCGACATAACACGGTCAAACGAGGTAGCCTGTGCAATGGAACGAAAACGGTTGGAGTGTGCAATTGCGCTAAATGCAATCGCCGCAGGGATGGGGGGACGCCCCTATACAAAATGTAATAATACAGATTGTAATCTCTGTGACGGTTGAGCCGCTAGGTGTTTCACTGGGTTCGGCATTTTTGTGCAAAGAAAACGACATATTTCCAAGGAAAAGGGCCGGCGAAACGGCCCTTTTCCCTTTCGTTTACGCGGTTTACATAACACAGTTTACATAACAAGTTATAAGAATTGGCAAAAATGGAGAAAATCGCAAAACCCTCTTGCGAAAACTGGCAGAACGCGCTATAGTAGATGTTGCTAAGAGAAATGGAAGATCCTCCCCCGCCGCCGCGTCTATTTTTTTCAAATCTCTCATAGGCTGATATTGAGGTGACGCCAATGGGAACAAGAATGCGAAAAAAATGGGACTTGCTGTCGGAGCAAAACGGCGCGCTGGCTGTGCTGAGTGTCCTCTTTCTGGCGGGAGGCGGTATTGGCTGTCTTTTTGCTGCCGTTTCCGGCAAAGAGGGTGCCCAAGAGTTGGGAGAGTATTTGACAGGTTACTTGGCCCTGGCCCGGGAAGACGAGCTGCCCAGACAACTGTGGCCCCTGTTGTGGGGGCAAATGAAATATTTGATTGCCGCTTTTATTCTAAGCCTGACGGCATTGGGTGTAGCGGGGTTGCCTCTTCTCTTTGCCTTCCGAGGATTCTCCTTCACCTTTCCGGTGGCTTGCTTTTGTCGGGTTTTTGGATGGAGAGGAATGTTTCCTGCTCTTGCACTCTTTGTCTTGCCTGCTTTGTTGTGGATCTCTTCCCTGTTTTTGATTGGTCCTCCTGGTCTTCGTTCTGCCCAGCAGCTTCTGCGCCGAGCTCTGGGGGAGGGCGGCGGTACCCCTCCGCTGAACGCGCCTTTTTGGTGTCAGGCAGGGGTATGCGCCATCTTAGGCTTGGCGGCAGGGCTGTTGGAGTATTGGGTGGTTCCCACCTTGCTGCAAGGAGTTGTACGGTTGGTGTTGTAAATTTTGTTCTGGGAGTTTTGGACGTGTCTGAACTGTTGACAGTATATGAGGACTTTCTGAAAAGAGAAAAACAGGCATCGGCCAATACGGTCAGCTCCTATCTCCGGGATGTCAGCCAATTTGCCACAGCAATGGAGGGAAAAGACCTGCCTCTCACCCAAGTGGCGAATCAAGATGTGGAAGATTACGCCAGCACATTGACCAAGCGAGGCAAATCACCAGCCACAGTAACCCGTTCTGTGGCCTCTATTAAGTCATTTTATTCCTGCTTAATGTCCAAAGGCTATGTAGACCAGAATCCGGCCAAAGGAATCTCCCCCGCCAAAGTGGAACGCAAGCTGCCCCAAGTACTGACCGGAAAAGAAGTGGAACTGTTTTTGGAGCAGCCAGAATGCACCGATTTGAAGGGGTATCGTGACCGGGCCATGCTGGAGCTGCTCTACGCCACTGGTATCCGGGTCAGCGAGCTGATTGAACTGGATGTAGACGATTTGAACCTGCCTGGCGGCGTGCTGCGGTGTTTCAGCAAGGGGAGAGAACGAGTAATCCCTCTGTATCCTGCGGCAATCCGGGCATTAGGAGAGTACATCAATCGAATCCGCCCTCAGCTGGTAGATTCGGCGGATGAGACGGCCCTGTTTGTCAATATGAGCGGAGAACGAATGAGCCGCCAGGGGTTCTGGAAGCTGATCAAGTTCTACCAAGACAAGGCGGGGATACAAAAGGATATTACTCCGCACACCCTGCGCCATTCCTTTGCTGCCCACCTGCTGGAGAATGGAGCGGATCTGCGCTCCATTCAAGAGATGCTGGGGCATGCGGATATTTCATCCACTCAGATATATTCCAAACTGATCAACCAAAAGATCAAGGATGTATACAAAAAGGCCCACCCCAGGGCATGACGGATAAGGAGAATCGACTATGACAGATCTGGAGCTGATCCAAGCAATTGGACAAGTGGTGGAGGCCAAAATGGAACCGATGCGACAGGATATCCGCGGGTTGAAGGAAGACGTAAAAACGCTGCGCAAGGATATTCAGACACTAAAAGAAGATGTGCAGGTGCTGAAGGGAGAAGTGCAGGAACTTCAGCAAGACTACAGCGTATTGGAAACCAAGGTGGACGGTGCAAGGGTGTATATTGACACCGACCTGTGCCGAACGCTGAATCTGCTGATGGAGGGCCAGCAGGCCGTCTTAGACCGGGTTACACCGCCGGAGAAATACGAAACGCTGGAGATTCGGACATCCGCCCTTGAGATGGCGGTCAGACAGCATAGCAGTCAAATCCAGGAGCTGATGTACGCATAACGGAATGGATGCAAAAATAACCCGCACAGCAAATGCTGTGCGGGCTTTTTAGTGAGGAATGATTGAATTATTTGAGGGAATATGGTAATATAATATGCCAGAAGAAAATGATGGAAGGAGGACATCTTATGTCCACCATGTCTGAATATTTAGAGACTCTGCGCGGTAAATCAATTGCAGTTATCGGGATGGGTGTCAGCAATACACCGTTGCTCCGTACTCTTCTGCGTGCAGATCTGAAAGTGACTGTCTGCGACAAAGCTCCACGAGAACGGGTGGAAGAGCAGGCGGCCGAATTGGAGAGCTTGGGAGCAAAACTGCGGCTTGGTCCCGACTATCTAGTCAAACTCCACAAGTTTGACGTCATTTTTCGCACCCCTGGTCTTAGCCCAAACACACCGGAACTGCGCTATGCCGCCGAGAAGGGGAGTACTCTTACATCAGAGATGGAATTGTTTTTCCAGCTGTGTCCCTGCCGGATCATTGGAGTGACAGGCAGCGACGGAAAGACCACCACCACCACCCTTATCAGTGAGTTTTTAAAGGAGGCGGGGCTCAACGTCTATTTAGGAGGCAACATCGGCCGTCCACTTCTGCCCGATGTGGACGGTATGTCTCCGGAGGATGTGGCTGTGGTGGAGCTTTCTTCTTTCCAACTGATGACCATGGACCGCAGCCCCAATGTGGCGGTGTTCACCAATCTTTCCCCTAACCACTTGGATTATCACCACACCATGGAGGAGTATACCGCCGCCAAGATGAACATTTTTCTCCATCAGAAGCCGGAGGATTGTGCCGTCTTCAACTATGACAATGACATTACCCGATCCCTTTCCAAAAAAGCGTCCGGGAAGGTCACCTATTTCAGCCGTCAGGTCAGTCTGGAGGAGAAGGGGGTCTGCCTGGGCCCCAACTACCCAGAAGGGCAGGCAATCTGGCTGTCGAATCAACAGGGGCACCGGCTGGTCCTTCCATTGTCCGATATCCGCATTCCCGGTGTCCACAACATTGAAAACTATATGGCTGCCATTGCGGCAGTCGATGGAATTGTGCCAGATAAGTGCGTTCGAGCGGTAGCTCAGCGATTCACTGGCGTAGAACACCGCATTGAACTGGTGCGGGAGTTGGATGGAGTGAAATATTACAATGATTCCATTGGAACCAGTCCTACCCGAACAATGGCCTGTCTAGACTCTTTTAACCAAAAGCTGATTATTATTGCCGGAGGATATGACAAGGGAGTGCCCTTTACTCAGCTTGGCATGGCCATCGTAGAGAAGGTTAAGGTGTTGATTCTCACCGGAGACACCGCCCCCGCCATTAAAAAAGCAGTAGAGGAGGCAGATGGCTACGCAGAAAGCGGCCTGCGAATTATTGAAACGGAGGATCTGGTCTCTGCTGTCAGCGCTGCTCAAAACGCCGCACAGAAGGGGGACGTGGTGGTACTTTCGCCAGCCTGTGCAGCCTTTGACCGCTTCAAGAACTTTATGGAACGTGGCAAGGTGTTTAAGCAGCTGGTAAACAATTTATTATAAAACAGAAGGGCTGAAAAGTAAAATGACTTTACAGATAAACAACCGGGTTAATGCCTTGGGCGATCAAGCACAAAAGCAATTGACCGAGGAATTTGCCCGTATTGATGCCGTTGCAGAGGCGAACACTGCCCAGGTACTGGCTGCATTCCAGAAGCATCGGGTTGCAGACGGTTATTTTGCCGGTACGACAGGCTATGGCTATGACGATTTGGGTCGGGACAAATTGGACGAGATTTACGCCGATCTCTTTGGAACGGAAGCCGCTTTGGTGCGTATTCAATTTGTCAACGGTACTCATGCCATCGCTTGCGCGCTCTTTGGAGCGTTGAAAAGCGGCGACATTCTGGTATCTGCTGTGGGTGCACCTTATGATACCCTTTTGGGGGTGGTTGGGGCGGTGGACAAAGGTCCTGGTTCGCTCAAGGATTATGGTGTGGAGTATCAGCAAGTAGAACTCCTTGACAACAAGCCTGATTTGAAGGGACTGGCCAACGCCGTTTCCAACCCTCAGGTAAAAGCGGTGCTGATTCAGCGCTCTAGGGGCTACTCCACCCGCACCTCTTTGTCGGTGCCAGAGATTGGGGAGCTGTGCCAGATTATTAAAAAGGCCAATCCCAATGCTGCTATTTTGGTTGATAACTGCTATGGTGAGTTTGTGGAGACTCTTGAGCCCACCCATGTAGGAGCCGACCTGGTGGTGGGGTCGCTGATCAAGAATCCGGGAGGGGGACTGGCCCCCACAGGCGGCTACATCGCCGGCCGGCGGGATCTGGTGGAGGGGGCTGCCATGCGGCTCACCGTCCCTGGCATCGGTGGGGAATGCGGCTGTACCTTGGGCCAGAACCGGCTGCTTTACCAGGGGTTGTTTTTGGCGCCCCACACGGTGGCCCAGGCGGTCAAAACCGCCGTTTTTGCCGCCAAGTTGATGGAACTGCTGGGCTATAAAACCGAGCCGCACTCCTCTGCGGTGCGCCACGACATCATTCAGATGATTCATATGGAGCAGCCAGAGGCCCTGCGGAGATTTTGCAAAGGCATCCAATTTGGCTCACCGGTGGACTCCTACGTCACCCCGGAGCCCTGGGATATGCCAGGCTACGACTGCCAAGTCATTATGGCCGCAGGTGCCTTTGTTCAAGGGGCGTCCATCGAGTTATCCGCCGATGCCCCTATGCGGGAACCTTACACCGTTTATCTTCAGGGTGGATTGACCTTCGAGTCTGGCAAACTGGGGGTTCTGTTGGCCGTTCAGGAATTGCTTGGCACAAATTAGGAGCCTTTCATGGAACTGCCCTCAGATGCAGTCGAGGATATTTGAAAAAGGATGCACATTGTAGGGTAATCCGGTGAAACAGAAATGGCATAGTCCAAGCCGCCTTTGGAATATCTTGATCCATAGGGGGTGAGGATATGGCGATGTCTCCTTGGCGGCGGGAGTTTGTCCGTCGAGTTCGCAGGCCAAGGAACCTTTGGCGTACTGCCAAAACCGGCCGAATACAGTCCCTTCCAAGCGCCTTTCTTACGCTGGGGGTAGCTTTTTTAATCGCTGCATCAGCTATTGCCCTGCTTGAAGCCAAGCTGCGCCCAGTTGTGGCAGAAGTTGCCGCTGCCCAGACACAGAACACCATGACTGCGGTGGTGGAACATGCTGTTACTGCCAGTTTGGCGGAGCGTCAGGTCAGCTATAGTGATTTCGTTACAATTCAGCGAGAGGAAAAAGGAAGTATTACTGCACTGACTACCGATATGGCTCGGATGAATCTGCTCCGTGCAGAGTTTACCACCGCTATTTTAGAGGCATTGGAGGGGGTGGACATATCGGATATCCAGATTCCTCTGGGCAGTCTCTTTAACTTGGAACCTCTGTGGGCCAAAGGGCCATCCATAAAGGTCCGTGCTATGACGGTAGGGACTGTACAGACGGAATTTGACAGCCAGCTCACCTCTGCCGGGGTCAACCAGACCCTTCATCGGATTTGGTTAGATGTTTCAGTGCCTATGACTCTGATGCTCCCCGGAGGAGAGGTAGAAACCAACCTTAACACCCGGCTGTGCGTAGCGGAAACCGTGATTGTGGGAAAGGTTCCAGACACTTATTTACAGATAGGTCAGCCATAAAGGACCTCGAATTTTTTGTTCATAGTTTTGTCCCTCTTTGGACAAACGGAAACATGCGTTACCGTCGGAAGCCGAACAAAAGACAGGAGTAAGTCAATTTGATACAAGATATTTTAGCCTACACAAGTCAGATGTTCCCTTTAGGGGCCGTTGCACTGATAGTTTTCTTGCTTCTTCAGCCCATACGAAGACGGCGGCTCAATGAGATGAATTTAATCAGTTCGGGATGGCGGGAGTCCACTTTGGCTCTTTTTACAATTTTTTGTGCTGGATTGGCCGCACTTACTCTGTTCCCCGCCAATTTTTGGTCCGGATTCAATTATTTCCTGTTCCGTCCAAACGTTTGGGGCGTACTGATTCATGAATGGGACCCGCTCAGCTATTATCCGACCTGGGAGAAAACAATAGCTGGTGTGGCTAATCTGTCTGATATGTTGACTCCCTTCCAGGAAATTGGCCGGGCTCTGCGGGCCAGGAGCTACTGGCTGCTGTTTATGCTGGTAGGCAATATTATCATGTTTATGCCTATGGGATTTTTTCCTGCGCTGCTATGGCGGAACTGGAAATGGTGGAACGCTCTGCTTACCGGTTTCTGCTGCTCTGCTACCATTGAATTAATCCAATTTTTCATCGGACGCAGTACCGATATTGATGACATTATATTGAATACCGCTGGGGCTATAGCAGGTTTTTGGATATTTTGTCTGATTCGTGCAGTCTTTCCAAACGTGATCAAACTATTTCAATGTCATAACTAGAGGAGGGTATCATTGTGGATGATTTTACTGAAATTGAGTCGCTGCGCCAGGAGTTAACACAGGCCGGATATGAGTACTATGTGCTGGACAAGCCTACCATGTCCGACTATGACTATGACCACAAACTGCGCCGCTTGGAGGAGTTGGAGGCAGCCCACCCGGAAGCAATTACCTCTGATTCCCCAACCCAGCGGATCGGTGGACAGGCACTTGAGTCATTCTCCCAGGTAATCCATCGGGCACCCCTTGAGTCTCTTCAGGATCTGTTTGACTTTCAAGAGTTGGAAGCGTTTGACCAGCGAGTGAAGGGGGTAGTCCCTGAAGCGGAATATGTAGTAGAACCCAAAGTGGATGGACTATCTGTGGCGCTGGAATATGAAAACGGGCTATTTATTCGGGGAGCTACCCGGGGAGACGGACAAGTGGGGGAGGATGTCACCGAAAATTTGCGAACGGTCCGGTCTATTCCGCTGAAGATTCCAGATGCGCCCCCTCGACTGATTGTCCGGGGAGAGGTCTATATGCCTAAAAAAGTGTTCCATGCACTGAACGAAGAACGGGAACGCAGAGGAGAAGCTCTGTTTGCCAACCCCCGTAACGCGGCAGCGGGCTCCCTGCGGCAGCTGGACCCAAAGATTGCAGCTGCCCGAAAGTTAGATATTGCGGTGTTCAATATTCAGTGGGTGGAAAGTGTCAGCTTTTCAACCCATTTAGAAACATTGGATTATTTGCAGGACAAGGGATTTAAAGTGATTCCACATTACAGTTGTTCCCAGGTGTCCCAAGTGACCCAGCGCATTTCTGAGATTGGAGAGAATCGCGAGGAGTTTCCCTTTGACATCGACGGCGCGGTTGTAAAGGTAAATAACTTGTCACAGCGCGCGGCACTCGGATCAACGGCCAAATTTCCCCGGTGGGCCGCCGCCTATAAGTATCCACCGGAGGTAAAACCGGCTCAAGTGGTGGATATTGTAGTTCAGGTGGGCCGAACTGGAGTGCTCACCCCCAAGGCAGTACTCACACCAGTCCGGCTGGCGGGCACAACGGTTACCAATGCTACTCTTCACAATCAGGACTTTATTTCGGAAAAAGATATCCGCATTGGCGATACTGTATTGGTGCGCAAGGCTGGCGAGATTATCCCGGAGGTATTGTCTGTGGTGGCGGAGAAACGTCCGGAGGGAGCTGAACCATATTTTCTGCCAAAGTCCTGTCCGGTGTGCGGTGCGCCGGTGGAACGGGATGCGGACGGTGCCCATATCCGTTGTACCGGTGCCGAGTGCCCAGCCCAGCTATTGCGCAATCTGGCCCACTTTGCCAGCCGAGATGCTATGGATATCGAAGGACTGGGAATTGCGGTAGTGGAAAACTTGGTGGGTGCCAAGTTGGTGAAAACGCCGGGAGACCTGTACTTTTTAAAGGAGGAGGATGTCGCTCAACTGGAACGGATGGGCAAGCGTTCCGCGCAAAAACTGCTGTCCGCCTTGGAGAAATCCAAAGGACAGGATCTATCCCGACTGATTTACGCGTTTGGTATTCGGCAGGTGGGGCAAAAGGCGGGTAAAATTTTGGCCGCTCGCTTTAAGACGCTGGAAGCCCTGCAAAATGCCACATTGGAGGAGCTCACCTCTATAGATGATATCGGCGAAATTACCGCACAGAGCATTTTGGACTGGATGTCCAGCCCCCAGAGCCAGCACCTGATTGAGCGTTTAAAGGAGGCCGGCGTCAATATGACGGCGGAAGAGCAGGGAAGTGACCAACGTTTTTCTGGAATGACCTTTGTCCTTACTGGCACACTGGAGAAGTTTACTCGGGATGAGGCCAGCAAGATGATTGAGGATCGGGGGGGGAAGTCTGCCGGCTCTGTATCCAAAAAGACCACCTATGTGGTAGCAGGAGAGGCCGCGGGTTCTAAACTGCGCAAAGCGCAGGAACTTGGTATAACAGTGCTTACAGAGGAAGCGTTTTTGGAATTGATGAGATAGAAGATAGGGGAGAGGGCTTCTATGAAAAAAGGTTATCTCTATATTGCCGTTGCAGTTGTGATGTTCACCTCCTTTGAGGTGGTTTTGAAATTTATTGCAGGTCAGATTAACTCGGTCCAGTTGACGTTGTGCCGCTTTTTTGTTGGTTTTCTGTTTCTGCTGCCGGTAGCACTGAGCACATTAAAAAAGAGAGGAAAGCAGTTGGACCAAAAAAGCATATGTTTTTTCGCACTGCTGGGGCTTACGGGAATCGCTTTGAGTATGCCAATCCTCCACATGGCGGTAAATTACACGGACTCCTCTGTAACTGCGGTGTTATTCAGCTGTAACCCGGTATTTGTCACCTTTTTAGCCTTTTTCCTGTTGGGAGAACCTATCAAACCCCGAAACATTGCTGCCCTTGCCCTGGAGGTCGCCGGTACGGTGGTCATTATCAGCCCCTGGAACACCACACTTAATATGACCGGTGTATTTTTGACGCTACTGTCTACCCTGTTGTTTTCTCTGTATGGCGTGATGGGCAAACGCAAGTGTGCTGAGTTTGGAGGCGCGGTGGTCACCTGTTTCAGCTTTCTGTTTGGCAGTCTAATTGTGCTTGTCTTTATTCTGCTCACCCATATTCCCGCAGTAGCCCAATGGTTTCAGTCCCTTGGCATGGAAAACTTTGCAAATATTCCTGTCTTTTCCGGATACACTTGGGCCAATCTACCTTATGTTCTTTTTGTCTCGGTGGGTGTGGCAGGAATCGGCTTCTGCTGTTACTTTTTAGCTATGGAGTACCAGCCGGCCAGTGTCGTTTCTCTGGTCTACTTTTTTAAACCTGCACTGTCTCCCATCTTGGCCTGGTGGCTCCATGGCGAGGTAATTGCTCCTAATATGTTGGCCGGTGTTGTGATGATTGTCGCTGGCTCCCTATGTTCCATTGTCCCAGGAATCCTGGAAGCAAGGCGGGGTAAGACGTGAGAAAATGCTTGACTTAAAGGGCACTTTATGTGCTATAGTTTTTAAAGAATTTATAGTAAAGGAGACATAGAATATGCAGACATCAAAGGTTTATTTTACAGACTTCCATACTGAGGCATATGGCGACAGTTTGCCGACCAAGCTAAAAAAGCTGATGAAGAAAGCGGAAATTCAGGAGCTTGACTTGGATGGTAAGTTTGTGGCCATTAAAATGCACTTTGGAGAACTAGGCAATGTCAGTTATCTGCGGCCTAACTATGCCCGGGCGGTGGTGGATGTGGTCAAGGAGTTGGGCGGCAAGCCCTTCCTCACCGACTGCAATACCATGTACCCCGGCAGCCGGAAAAATGCACTGGAACACCTGGAGTGTGCCTGGCAAAACGGTTTTACTCCGCTGACGGTGGGCTGTCCTATTTTGATCGCGGATGGACTGAAGGGCACCGATGATGTGGAAATCCCCGTAGAGGGGGGAGAATATGTTAAAAACGCCAAAATCGGACGGGCGATTATGGATGCTGATATATTTATCAGTCTATCCCACTTTAAAGGCCATGAGATGACCGGCTTTGGCGGTGCGATTAAAAATATCGGTATGGGCTGCGGTTCCCGGGCAGGGAAAAAAGAGCAGCACGCCAGCGGCAAGCCAAAAATCAGAGTTGATGTCTGTCGGGGCTGTATGCGCTGTCAAAAGGAGTGTGCCAACAGCGGATTGGTATTTGACCAACAGACCAGAAAAATGCATGTGGACGAGACCCACTGTGTGGGCTGCGGCCGGTGTCTGGGGGCCTGCAACTTTGATGCAATCTATTTTACCAATGACAACGCCCAGGCTGCGCTCAACTGCCGTATGGCGGAATATACAAAGGCAGTGGTGGCTGGCCGCCCTCAGTTCCACATCTCCTTGATCGTGGATGTATCTCCCAACTGCGACTGTCACGCAGAAAATGATGTGCCCATCCTGCCCAATATTGGCATGTTTATCTCCACCGATCCGCTGGCACTAGACCAAGCCTGTGTGGATGCCTGTATGGCCGCCGAGCCTATGCCGGGCAGTCAGCTGGCTAAACATCTGGCAGACCCAGAGTTCCACGACCATCACGACCACTTCACCAACTCTACTCCAGAATCGGAATGGCGCAGTTGCTTGGCTCACGCTGAAAAGATCGGTTTAGGATCTCGAACATATGAGCTGATTAAACTGTGAGGTATAAATTAGGGAAGGGAGAGGCATTTGCCTCTCCCTTTTTGTCAATCATCTATGTCCAGAAACAGAAATGTTGCAGCTATGCCGACTTTCTTCGACCTGGACATGTCCAGGTCAACAAAATGAAATCCTGCGGTTTTGATGACCTGCCGCCTCCAAACGAAAAAACGAAAAGTGTCCCATGCCGGTGTCCAGGCTCCAATCAGAGACCGAGCGCCCTGGGCTGCGGCTTCAGCTCCGGGATAGCTGGGCCTTGGAGTTTGCCAAAAAGCTCCAGCAAGGAAGTATTGGGCTGATTTATTGGATGGTGTTGGGCAAATTCGGCTTTATCAAAAGCCAGGAACGGAGTATAATATGATAAATCTAGAGAACTTTGTAATAGGACAAGCTGGGAATGCAATTGCTGCATACATAGAGATTATGGGGGAAGCTGCTTTTATGGATGCTCTTAGAAAACGTGGTAAACAGATTCCTTTAAAGTACCGGCAGCTCATTGACCAGCACAAGAAAAAGTGATAGTATAAGGAAAATACTTCAAAAGGGAGGGACGCCAAGCGCCTCTGAGTGAGGGCATACCCGGGTCAACAAAATGAAATCTGCGGTTTTGTTAACCTGCATCCTTAATTCGAAAAACGTCCTGGGCCGTGGTCCAGGCTCCGATTAGAGACATAGCGCCCTGGACTGCGGCCCAGGGCGCTTTTCATGCTGGTCTAGCAAAACCGCTGTTTTGTTGACCTGGGTTCTTAGCACTTAGCCGGTAGGAGTGCAACCACTTTTGCTCCGCTGCCGTGCTGATCTGCGTGACCAGGTTATGACTTTCTTAGCACTCGCTTCCAGGTTTTGCAATCGGAGATCAGAGCGACGGCAATTCCCGCGGCTATCGGCTGCCATGTTTTAATGGTCTGTCGTCGGGGAATTGCCATGGAGCGCAACCAACCTTTGTCCCCGCCTTGCTGATAGCTTCCAGTGTCCGCCTGGGCCTCGCCCGTGGCGGGCTTTTTATTTTTAGTCAGCAGGGGCCACCCTTCAACAATAGCTTCCGTCCTGTCCGCTGGCGTTAGGGGAGGGGGCTTGTAACACGTTTTTTCAGTTGCCAGGTAGTCTGAAAACAGAAGAGGAGGTGTCCACCTCCTCTCTGGTTCAATCGTCTATGTCCGGCAGGGGGAACGTTGCGGCCATACTGACCTTTTCCGACCAGTTAATCAGCATGTTCACACCGTTCCGGGTCTCCTCCAGACTTTCTTCCAGCATGTCCAGCCGTTCATCTAGCTTGTCTAGCCGTTGGGTAATGGGTTTTAACTCTTCTTTGGTGATGGCTCTGATCGCCTGTAGCAGTTCTTGATCTGTCATATTCTCGACCTCCTTATGTCTGGCGCTTCCAGTATATCACGGCTGTCAAGTCTACCGTTTTTCCTTCGTCCCGCCCGCAAGGTGACAGAGGAGAGGGCTTGTAACACGGTTTTCCTTCAGCTGTAGGCGTCGGTTCGTCAGCTTTGTGTTACGTCTTTAAAATAAGTTTGTTATTATATCCCAAATGGTTTTTAGTATTGTCCATACTATTGTTGTTATATATTGTATTGCTACTCCTATACCTATGAAAAAAATGTTGTATTCCTTCTAGGAATCCCATTTTATCCTCCGTTTATTGTGATGTTTATTGTCTGAGAGGTTGTGTTGTGTGTATTGTTGGTGTAGGCGGTCACTATTCTTTCTACAAGCTGTGCTAGTGTCCAATCTCTTTTTTCTGCTTCTGCTTTTAATTTTTGCTTTGTTTCTGGGGAAGTTCTGAATGTTATTACTTCGGTTTGTTTGCTTTTTTCAGCCATTTTTTTGCCCTCCCCTCTGTATTCAATGTATACGAATCCTCTTGACTTTTCTAGGAATACATGGTATACATTGTATACAATTGTTTTTGTACTTGAAACTATAAGAAAGTGAGGATAAAAGTAATGGACAAGCTAAAGATTGTGGGGCTTCGTGGTGTATCGTTTAAGGACGACAGGAACCGGCAAGTGGATGGAACATCGTTTTTCTACCTGATGGACGCAGATGGTGTTGCCGGTCAGATGGCGGGAAAGTTCTTCCTGAGCCACCAGAAGCGCGACGGCATGGACTATGTGCCAGATGTTGGTGATGTGGTTTGGGTGTACTATGACCGGTACGGCAAGCCGAACCGGTTCGAGAAGGTCGCCAAGTAGCTCCCTCTGGGCATGGGTGCCCTTTGTATAGAGGTCGAGGAGCTGCTTGCTGTACGGCGGGCAGCTCATATATCGCGGGATGGTGTAATGGCAGCACGTCAGGTTCTGCACCTGGAGACGCCGGTTCGATTCCGGCTCCCGCAACCAGGTAGAGATAGGGGAGAGGTAGTATGAAACGAATTGGCGCCATTCTGTTGTCGGTGGTTTTGCTCCTAAGCTGTGCCGTCCCCGCTGGGGCTTATCATTGGAGTGGTCAGAGTTTTTTAGAGGATTATTATGGGATGTCATTGCTTTCTCTTAAATATGAAGACGGACATTTTTCTTTAGGTGATTTTGATTTTTCTGCTTCTGTCGAAGTCGAAGATTATAGTCATATTTTTGATTTCTCTTCTTCTTCTTTTGGTGCTGGTGGACTTATAGCACATACTATTCTCTATGGTAATGATTTGCAATATTCTTCTGTATTTCCTGTGAATGGTTCTGGTCCTTCTGGACTTGTTTCATGTTCTTCTGATATTTCTTCGGTCCCTTTTGTTTTTACTTTTGATTCTCCCGTTTCTAGTTTTTCTTTGTCAGGTACTGCGCGTTTGAGTTTTTCTGTTGATTGTAGTTTCTTTTCTTCTTCTACTTCAGGATCCTCTTCTTTGAGCACTTTAGTGCAGCTTGTTCCTGATCGTGTTGATGTTTTGGTCGGTACGACTTTAGTCAAGCGTATCCCTATCGTTTCTGGGGGATATGTCGATTTTTCAGGGATATCTTTCTCTTCATCTTCTATTTCGTCTTTCTCGCTTGTTTATCATTTTTCTGGTCCTTTTATTGGGAGTCGGACTGTCTATAGTTTGCGGGGATTAACTGCTTCTTATCACTTACTTTCTCGTAATGTTGATTCGGCTTTTGAGATTCATTCTGTTCCAGCATCGACTGATCCAGTAGATCCAGATCCACCGGATCCCCCCGGTCCAGTAGACCCAGACCCACCAGAGCCTCCTGGTCCAGTAGACCCCGATTCCCCCGATCCCATCGTTCCTGGCGAAGGCGATTTTTCGTATACCGTTGTAGAAGGGGAGAAGTTGGCCGAAGACGTCGTGTTGTCTTCCTCCACTCGTACCGGAGGAGCAAATGTGTACTGGATTTATGATTCTTATGAGACGGGCAATCCTTTGTATCCTGTCACGGTTCCAGGCGGTTCCGCCTTGAGCATGGCTCCATCCCGGTTCCCGTCTATCTCTCTGTCATCCTCCAGCGGCACCGTTACCGCGTCGATTTCCTCAACGTCCTATTCCTTCTCCTGGAGTGGGGATCAGCGGGTGGACAGCTTTGTCAATCTGCTGACCGGTCCGCCCGGGTTCTCTGGGCCTGGCTCAGCTGCGCATGATTATCTTGTGTTTCAGATTCCTCTTGCTTCTCAGGAGGAGATACATAATATCGAGTTGGATGGTTTTATTCCAGTGGAGACGTCATACCGGGCCGGAGGCAGCTCTGTCTCTCGTGTCGGCGGTTCCTGGTCACTGTATGTGAATGGAGCCTTGGCCGTCTCCGGCACAACGGATATTTCGGGCAATATCCAATTCAATAACTTCGTCTATCATTCTTCTGAGTCAATCACTTCGTTGGAGCTCCGCTTGGTTCCCACCGCTGCGAGCCTGGTTTTTCCCTCCAATACCGGCAGCATCACTTTTTCTTGGTCTGTTTCTCTTGGTATGAAAGGACTTTCCATGATTTATACAGAAGGGGAGGACTCTGTGGTTGATCTGTCTAAGTTATATGGTCAGATCAATGATGCGCAAGATTCCATCCATGACTATGAGACAATCGAAAATCAGTGGATTGATAACATGTCCAGCAACTGGGATGCGTTAAAATTGGATACCTTTGCTCTGGACACCGGCCTGGTCTCTGGTTTTGCCCTGTTAACCGGCATTTTCAATGATATCTGGACTTCGTTTGGCATTTTTAATGTGGTTTGGGTTGTGCCGCTTCTGCTGGGGATTGCGCTGCTGGTCATTGGGCGTATCTCCCGCAGCGGCGGAACCGGGAAGGAGGGACAATAATTATGCTTGCTGCGCTTGGCGGTATTATTGACGCCCTGGGTGTTTTTCTCAATCTCATTGTCTCCTTTTTTAAAGGAATCGTTTCGCTGTTCTCTTTGATTGCGTCCAGCATGACATTCCTGGGTGTCCTCTTTTCGTCTCTTCCTTCCGTTCTGCTGGTCTTTGTGACAGCTGGGATTGCAATTGTCATCGTACTTCATCTGTTAGGACGGTGAAATAATGGCGGAGTGGATTGTCTGGTTTCTGGCTCTCATTCAAACAACCATTCAATGGTTGTCTACTATGGAAATTCTGGGGGTGCCTTTGCTGTGGGTTATCATCGCCGCTTCCTTGCTCTGTTTATTTGTACGTGTCTTTTTAATTCGGCCATAGTCGGCTATGCCGCCGAAGGGGAGGAGCTCGCTGCTCCGGAGCTGCCGCCAACGCAGAGCATTCCGGAATCGCCCATAGAAGCAGTTCCGCCACCGGACGAGCCCGCAGCGGATGAGTTGGACCCAGCGTCCGGTGGGGGAGAGGTCGTGATAGAAGATGGAAGCAATGTCTATCATATTGACGCTGATACAATCATCATTCAAACAGTTCCCGCTGATCAGCCGCTGCCGGATGAAGATTTGGAGGTCTCAGAGGAGGTGGAGGATTCGGAGCCGGAAGTTGAGGAGCTTCCTCAGGAACCTGATTTGGAGCAGACGCCTGTTCTGGAGGATGTTCCGGATATTATGTCTTATGCTCTTGGTCAGGATGGTTTTCCGTTCTATGGCTCTTGCTGGATTCGTGGACAGGCTTCCAGCCTGGGCAGCGTCCTTCTTTTGTTTCCCATGAACTATAAAGATGGATATATTGGCCTGGACTCCTCCGGCAGAGCCTTCAATGTCTCCAACAATTCATGGACGGGGGTCTTGTATGCTGGCAGTTCATCGTATACCGTTAATTTTGCTGCTTGGGGCCTGCCTACTTATCGTGTTTACAATGGCTCTAGTTATCAAAATGTCACGCTCTATCTTACCCCGGAACATACCAATCTCCTTCTTCCTGATGGTCCTAGCCCTGTTTATTCTATCTCTGACCTGCTGCCTTATGCTGCCGTCTTACTGCTGGGAGGTGTGTTTCTATGCTGTATGAGGAAGTCGTAGCTTTGATCGGGGAGGTCCCGCCAGGCTTTGAGCCTCTGGTTTATTTTGCCTGTATTATGATTCTGCTCTGGATGCTCCAGTTTGTCTCTTCGGTCCTTTGGACAATCTTGTCCTGGTTTGGAGGCAGATAGGATGTTTGAAGACCTGTCTTTAGTCGCTGGGACCTTCTTTCAAGTCATGACACAAGTGTTTGACCTTTACACCGGCTCTATGCTCTTATCGGGCGTCCTGGCCTTGTGGCTGCTGCGCAAGGTCGTAAAGATATTCCGCCACATTTTATAAGATTGGAGGGTTTTTGCAGACTACTACATCGACTATGACCACGTTTCTGGCTGACCTGACCACGATTGCCTCTTCTGTTCTTGGATTCGTGGGGAATGTCACTTCTGAGATCATGGGGGACCCATTTTTGCTGTTCACTGTCGGCGTCTTGTTCCTGGGCGCTGTTATCGGTATCATTGGGCGGCTCCTGTCTCGGAACTGACGAAAAAGGGGCCCCGGCCGGAGAGCGGAAGCTCGGCCGGGGCCCCTATCTATTTAGGAGGTGCTTACTATGCCTGATCTTATCACGCCACTTTTAGAATTGGTCTTTTTTCCCTTTGATAAAGTAGATTCTGCCTTGTTTATGACGGTATTCGGTGTATTTTTGTTTTGCCTTGCGTTCAAGTGTATTCGTGTTTTAATGAGTCTTGGTTTTCGGAGGCGGCTATGATTTTGATTCAAATATCATGTTTTATTCTAATTGTCATCCTTATTTGGCATTTTTTGACCCGAAACTATCTCAATCCCTACCGCCTTATCTTCATCTTTGGAAAGAAGGGGAGTGGCAAGTCAACACTGCTGGCCAAGTATGCCGCCCGATATCGGGCGAAGGGCTGGAATGTCTTTTCCACAGAATCCATCCTTGGTACACAGCAAATTTCCTATGAAGATATTGGACATCGTACATTTCCTCCGGAAAGCCTGATTATCATTGACGAAGTTGGAATGATTTGGGACAACCGTGGATTCAAACATTTCGATGCTGCCGTTCGAGACTTCTTCAAACTCCAGCGTCACGACCATCTCACCGTTGTTATGGCCTCTCAGACCTTCGACGTAGATAAGAAAATCCGGGACCTCTGTGATGAAATGTATCTGGTTAAGCCTTTCCTGCGGGTCTGGACCTTTGGCCGGCGGATCCTCCGGGTTCCATGTCTGGTAGAGGCTTCCGGTGACGGTCCGTCCCGGATTGACGAGAACCTTAAATTTGATTCGCTGCTCTTGTTCTGGGCGGGAGCTGTATTCTTCACCTTTATTCCCCATTGGACGAAATACTTTGACAGTTTCGCTAAACGGGATTGGGGTCCAGCTGTTACCTCGGAGCCTATCTGGGTCCCGGATGAGCTTTACCGAAAGGAACGCTGGCACAGACGATATCGCAGGCGTCGCCTCGCTGGGTGTCTCATCCAGCTCAAGCAGCTGTTTCGACGTGGTTCTTGCTATCTTCTTAAGCGTCGCTAATCAGTTTAAAAAAGGAAATAATTGGTATTCTTGCGGGGTTGTGGGTCCGTAACTTTTTTTAGGGTTTTTGCGGCTTCCCGTACAACCCCCCTACGCTAACAGGGGGGTACTACATACAAGGTGGTAATTTTTATGGTAAATAAGGTAATCTACGATTGGGTGTCTGTTACTTCAAAAATCCATAATCCTCAAGGACTCATTGCCTTACTGGGGTTGGACCACGAAGGAATTGTCTGGGAACAGGTGAAAGGTGCGCACGGCTACCGGGACCGGCTGTATTGGGAGAAAATTAGTATCCACTATAATGGCCGTGAGGATATGGGAATCTGGCTGGAGATGTCCGGTCAGGGATGTCGGGCATTTGAGAGCTTCGGCACTGGTGACTATGAAGCACTGTTTCAAGAAGTATTCAGCAACCCAGGTGATCTGCACATCACCCGTTTGGATGTGGCCTTTGACGATCATGAGGGCTTGTTGGATATGGAGACAATCTGTGCGGACGCCAGAGCAGGGGAGTATGTCAGTAAGTTTCGTACCGGCCTTGCCGCCTATGGTCTCGGTGAGGATATGGGTAAGACAGTCACCTTCGGCAGCCGCAGTAGTGAAGCTCTGGTCCGTATTTATGACAAGGCTGCGGAACGAGGATTCACAGATGGACGTCACTGGGTCCGGGTGGAGCTTCAGCTGCGGAGGGAAAGAGCAGCAGCATTTCTTCAGCAGACACAGCCAGTTGGAGAATGTTTCGCCGGTGTCCTTGGGAATTATCTTCGGTTCGTGGAGGAACCAGATGGGTTTGACACCAACCGGTGGCGGTGGCCGATGAAAATCTATTGGGACAAGCTGTTGGATGGAGCATCCAGGATTCGGCTGTATGAGAAGCCAGGTGCGGACTATAATATGATAAATTTGGAGAATTTCGTCATTCAGCAGGCTGGCGGCGCTATTTATACATACCTGGAATGCAATGGAGTAGAAAAGTTCTTGAAGGATCTGCGCTGCCGTGGTGCTCAACTCAATTCAAAGTATAAATCCTTGCTTGCTCAATATGGAAAAAGGTGATATGATGTACGCAGTATTTAATCTGGAGAGGAGGGACGCCAAGCGCCTCTGAGTAAGGATACACCCAGGTCAACAAAATGAAAATTTTGTTGACCTGGGTGGAGGCGATTGGCCTTTTTTTGGACTACCGTACCGAAGCGCCGCCCATTCTTCGAGACTTCCTGGTCTACCACGAGACCATACAAGGACATTCTCGGCGAACTGTCGACGAATACTATTTAGACCTGCGTAATTTTTTCCGCTTCCTCAAACAAAGTAAAGCTATTACTCCAAAAGATATCCCGTTGGACGATATTTCCATTGCTGATGTGGATCTAGCCTTGATTCGTAATATTACTTTGACGGATATCTACTCCTATATGAACTATCTGTCTAGAGACCGAGGCTTAAATAACACTTCCCGCGCCCGCAAGGTTGCAACTATTCGATCCTTTTACAAGTATCTCACCAACAAAGCCAAACTGCTGGAAACCAATCCTGTCCAGGATTTGGATTCACCCAGACTGAAAAAATCTCTGCCCAAGTATTTGAATTTGGATGAGAGCTTGGAACTGTTGAACAGCGTAGATGGAAAAAACGCTGTGCGGGACTATTGTATCCTTACTTTATTTCTCAACTGCGGGCTTCGTATTTCTGAGCTAGTAGGGCTGAACAAAACAGACGTTCGAGGAGATCAGCTTCGAGTTTTAGGGAAAGGAAATAAAGAACGAATGTTGTACCTCAATGATGCCTGTCAACGGGCATTGGAGGATTGGATGGTGGAACGGGATACCCTAGCTCTGGTGGATCAGAACGCCCTGTTTGTCACCCTGCAGAACCGAAGGCGTATCTCTACTGCGGCGGTCCATAAGCTGGTAAAAAAGCATTTGGCTGCTGCTGGACTGGACAGCACGCAGTACTCCTCCCACAAACTGCGCCATACAGCTGCAACACTTATGCTGCAAAACGGTGTGGATGTACGTACGCTCCAGGAGGTTTTGGGTCACGACCACTTGAATACCACGCAGATCTACACTCATGTGGATAATGACGATCTGCGGGCCGCTGCACGGGCCAACCCGCTTGGCGGAGCAAAACAGCGAAGAAGGCCCAAAAAGGAAGGAAAAAATGAAGATTGAACCGTTAAATTTTCAGTGCTCTGGATTGGACGACGGCGATAAATTCTCTGTGGAACACACGGGGCGCGGGCAAGACATCTCCCCTGGATTTCTTCTTGAAAATCTGTCTCCAGAAGCAAAAACACTGGCAGTTATCTTGGAGGACTTGTCCCATCCCATCAAAAATTTTACGCACTGGGTTATTTGGAATATTCCTGCGGCAAGTAGAATTGGACCGTCTATTCCAGCTGGAAAAACTGTACCGTCCCTAGGCGGTGCGAAACAAGGACTTGGATATGGTATCCACCGCTACGCAGGTCCAAAACCACCTAAGGGCAGACAACACATCTACCGTTTTACAATCTATGCCCTAGATGGTCAGATTAAACTGGGCAGTACTGCTGGCAAACGTTCCTTTTTGCGCAGGGCAAACGGGCATATTCTGCAAAAGGGCAGTATAACAGGAACATTTGAGTGACCCGATGGGCGCTGGAATCCAAAAAGAATTGAGGTTTTTGAATGTACAAATTCTATTTTATTGTGGTTATGTTGGCCCCAGTAGCTATGCTGTTTATGGGAATCCGGTGGAAAATCTCCCCTCCTCCCTTCCAATCTGGTGGTCTGGTCTACAGCACAGAGCTGACCCAAAACAATCCTGATGCTTGGACTGCGGCTCACCGCCACTGTGCCAGATTATGGACGCGCATCGGAATCATCAGCGGTGCGGCCAGTGCCGCTTTGATGATCTTGTTCCAAGAAAACTATACATCTTTCTGGATGTGGCTGATCGCGGGCCAGATGGCCCTGTTCTGTGTGTCGGTATTTATGGTGGATCTGCTGCTGAAACATACATTTTCTGACGATCAGCGTTGAAGTCAGAAAGTAACTGCTGTGTTTCAATGGAACAACATCTGATGGAATTGTTTCTCGAAACGAGACAGGGGAGAGGTTTTCACCTCTCCCCTGTTTCTATCTTGCTTACATCTGAGCCCGGTGGTACACCTTTTTGCCCTTTTTCATCATCAAGCCATCACCGGACAGGTTTTCGGCGGTATAGCTGACGGTAGCAGCAGCTACCTTTTCACCGTTGACCTCTACCCCGCCCTGTTCCACCAGACGGCGAGCCTCCTTTTTGGAAGGGGCCAACTTGCATTTGACCATCAGGTCCAAAATCCCGATGGCGCCATTGGTCAGGTCATTGGCAGTCAGTTGTGTGGCGGGCACATTGGACATATCGCCGCCGCCCACAAACAGCGCCTTAGCCGCCTCCTGTGCCTTTTCGGCCTCCTCCTTCCCGTGAACCAGCTTGGTCAGCTCAAAAGCCAAAATTTCCTTGGCCGTATTCAGCTGACTGCCTTCCCACCGGTCCATCTCATCAATTTGCTCCAGAGGCAGGAAGGTGAGCATCCGCAGACATTTGAGCACATCACCGTCCCCAACATTGCGCCAGTACTGGTAAAACTCGTAAGGACTGGTCTTGTTTGGGTCCAGCCACACCGCACCTTTGGCAGTCTTCCCCATCTTTTTCCCTTCGGAGTTGAGGAGCAGCGTGATGGTCATGGCATGAGCATCCTTACCCAATTTGCGCCGAATGAGCTCCGTGCCGCCCAGCATGTTGGACCACTGGTCATCGCCGCCGAACTGCATGTTGCAGCCGTAATGCTGGAACAAGTAATAAAAGTCATACGACTGCATAATCATATAGTTAAACTCCAGGAAGGAAAGTCCCTTTTCCATACGCTGTTTATAGCACTCAGCTCGAAGCATGTTGTTCACCGAGAAGCAAGCTCCCACCTCCCGCAAAACCTCCACATAGTTCAGCTTCAGAAGCCAGTCAGCGTTGTTGATCATCATGGCTTTATCCTCGCCGAACTCAATGAACCGCTCCATCTGCTTTTTAAAACAGTCGCAGTTGTGCTGGATCGTTTCGGTGGTCATCATGGAACGCATATCGGTGCGGCCAGATGGGTCACCAATCATGCCGGTGCCTCCGCCAATGAGGGCGATGGGCCGGTTGCCCGCCATTTGCAGACGCTTCATTAGGCATAAGGCCATGAAGTGGCCCACATGGAGAGAGTCGGCCGTAGGGTCAAAGCCGATATAAAACACCGCTTTCCCTTCGTTGACCATTTTGGAAATTTCCTCTTCATTTGTTACCTGTGCAATGAGCCCACGGGCTTTCAGTTCCTCATAACAGGTCATAGTGTTGTTCTTCCTTTCCATTATAATGTTTTAGGCGCCGTTTGAAGTGTGGAACTAATTCCACTGTTCCTGATTGCTGCCAGTTTCATAGCTGATTGGTGCAGTGTGGGGATACTGCTCCTCTGGTTTTCTGTGCTTCAAAGCCCAGGCTCTTGCCGGAACATACAGAAGCGACTCAAATTCCATATTCCAAATCTCTTTCTGCCCCCCTGCTTCAGCCCGCTCATAATAGGCTGGCCCATTGATTAGAGCCACACATCTGGAGTATAAAAAAGAGTCATCACTCATATTAGGCTCTGCCCTTTCGCATTGAGCCGCCAGTTTTTTGGTGTCCAGCTTGTACAGGAGCTCTGACATTAGGTCATTAAACTGAAAAATCCTGCTGTCCTCCTGTTGGGACAGATATTGTATCACTGGATTTAAAACTTTTGCGTCGTCGCCCTCCTGGGACCAATCACACAGTTCCATGGTTTCCCAAAAAAATTGATATTGATTCATGGTAGTTCTCCTGCATCAAAGGGGTTTGTCTGTCGTGCCAAAATCACATTGTACAACACCACACTGCCTACCACAACCATGGCCCCCACCAAGGCAACAGGACCGATCATCTCATGGTAGAACACAGCTACTAGGATAGGGTTGAGCACCGGTTCAATGCCGGACACCAGACTTGCGGTGACAGGCGGGGTAGTTTTCAGCCCCTCAGTAAGCAGGATATAGGCGGTGCCTACTTGAAATACACCCAGTACCAGCAGTGCGATTACGGTATTTCCGGAAAATTCCGTCTCATATCCCAGGAAAGGCAGTCCTACCACCGCGCTGATTACATCACCCCAAAATACAGAGGAGATGGCATCGCTGTCAGGCATATCATTCATTAAAAATACCCCTGCATAGGAGACTCCAGATATCAAGGCCAGAACATTGCCCAGCATCCCCCCTGCAGACAGGCTATCGATAAAGAACAGCAGCACGCCCCCCAACACCAGCCCGCAGGCCATCAGGTCCAGTTTTTTAGGCTTTTTTCCAAAAAAGAGCATGGAGAACACAATGACGAAAATGGGGGCGGTAAACTGAAGCACGATTGTATTTGCGGCGGTGGTCAGTTTATTGGCAATGGAAAACAGGATATTGGTACCGCAGACGGCCAGCGCCCCTACCAGTACCCACAGGTTCATTTTGGGCTTGTGATGGACCACTTTTAGGTAGGCTCCAATCACAACCAACGCAATGGCGGTACGTGCACCGTTGATAGCCATACCGCTCCAGGGAATCAATTTAATGCACAATCCCCCAATGCTGTACAGTACAGCGGCCAGAAACACACATAACGTTCCTCTTTGACGCGCTGACAAAACAATCACTTCCTTGCAGAAAGCCCTCTGCCCGAGTAATTCGGACAGAGGGCGTAATAACGCGGTACCACCTCTGGTTCGCCGGTCCCTCACGGGACAGACCTTGGGAAGCTCAACAGCTCCTGCGCGGTAACGGGCGCGGCCCGGCCTGTCCCCTACTGTGCCTGTGCGGTTCGGGCGGCTGCTCCAAGGGGTATTCACACGGCATTCCTCTCCCCTGTTCCACCATCCCAGGGGCTCTCTGGGCAGGAAATTCCCATGTTACTGGTCCTTTTCGTCGCAGTGGTCACACTCTACCACAGATTTCATCGGTTGTCAACCAGAAAATCTCAGGAACCGCCGATGTCTTTGCTGTAGGTCAGCTCTGCAAACTGCCCGTACCTCCTTACTTCATCCATATGGAAACGTTTCAGTCCCTCCTTTTGAGTAAACAGGGGTATTCCCTCCCCCAACAGCACTGGAGCAATCTGGAGAATCAGATGATCTACCATGTCCCATTCCAGCAGCGGAGCCAGAATGGTGTTTCCTCCGATGATCCAGATGTTTTTATCCGTTCCAAGCCCTTTCACAAATTCCGCAGCATCACCGCACACAGGGATAAACCCCTCTTGAGACAGACTGGAGGTATGTGTAAATACATAGTTCTTCGTTGTTGGATAGATGCCACCAGCATTCTCTAAGCGGGCAATCTCTTCAAACGTTCGTTTGCCCATCATCGTGATGTCCATTGCCGCATAGAAACGGTCGTAGTTTGTCTCCTCTGAACTGCCAGTCTGGTGGAGCCAGGTCAGTCCGTGGTTTTTATCCGCCAGATAGCCGTCCAGGGTGATACATCCGTAGAAAAATACACTCATTATTTTCTCCTCCTTGATAGTCTCTGTATTCCTCTCCATGCGTTCGCCTTATGATACGAAGCCTTGGAAAAAGGGCAATGAGAACTTTGATTATGAATCGTTTATCGGCTTTTGCCTGACAAATCATGAATTTTCAGCCTGTCTTTATCAGTTTCAACGTTGACGGACCAAAATATTTCTGGTACAATGACCTTTAACTAGCATTTCCATGTGAATAAATTGTAAACAGGAGGAAATTATGGAACATCATCACAGAGGAGAATGGGGCAGTAATTTGGGCTTTCTGTTGGCCACTGTAGGCGCAGCGGTCGGCTTAGGCAATATTTGGGCATTCCCCTACAAAATGGGCGCCAACGGCGGCTTCCCCTTCCTGATTATCTATCTGGTTCTGGCCATCCTGGTTGGTTTTACCATCATGCTGTGTGAGTTGGCCATCGGACGCAGGGGCGGCGGCAGCGTATTAACCAGCTATCATAAGGTTGGCGGCAAACTGGGCAGCTTTTTAGGGATTCTGGCACTGGTCTCCCCTTTCCTAATTCTTAGCTTCTATACGGTTCTGGGCGCCTACTGTATCCAGTATGTGGGCCTCAACTTTGCTGAGCTGCTGGGGGTTTTCAGCCTGTCCAGCGTTTCTGGCGCGGATTCCTTCGGCTCCATGCTAACGAATCAACCCCTGGCCATCGGCACCACATTCCTGTTCATCGCCATTTGCTTCTTGATTATTCGAGGCGGCATCAAAGATGGCATTGAGAAGTTTAACAAAGTGGGGATGCCTGCTCTGTTCATCATGCTGTTGATTGTCATTATCCGTTCCCTTACCCTGCCTGGGGCGGCAGAGGGGCTAAAGTTTATGTTTGCCCCCAACTTTGAGCCCATTCAAACAGACTTTATTGGAGTGCTCTCCGCCGCTGGCGGTCAGATGTTTTTCTCCCTCTCCTTGGCTATGGGCATCACTGTCACTTATGGCTCCTACTTGAGCAAGAAAGAAAGCCTGGTACGAAATTCTCTTGTCATCATCATTTCTGACACTCTGGTAGCGATTATGGCCGGCATGGCGGTTCTGCCTGCCGCATTTGCTCTAGGCGGAGGCGAGAGTGCCAAGCTTGATGGACCTAAGCTGCTCTTCATCACCCTCCAGGATGTGTTCAACGCTATGGGTCCTTTCGGCCCCATCTTTGGCATTCTCTTCTTTCTCTTCGTCACTTTGGCAGCGATTACCTCTGCCATTGCCCTGATTGAAGTTCTGGTTACCTTTGTCATAGACCGTCGGACCGCTTCTGGCAAGGCGCCCAGCCGCAATATGGTGGTGGCGGCAGTCTGCCTGGTCATCTTTGCTGAGGCTGCGTTGGTGGCTGCCGACGGCCTAGCCTCTAACGGTCTGTGGATTCCTTTCCAGGAGACTGGACGAAATTTGGGTGGTTCCTGGCTGGACTTTATGGACTTCATCTCGGAAGGGATCGCCATGCCTCTGGGCGCACTGATCATGTCTGTATTGATCGGCTGGATCATCGGTCCCAAGGTCATCCGGGACGAAGTAAGCCTGGAGGGACACCGGATGAGCGACAGTCTATACCTCTTCTTTGTAATCTGTGTCCGCTTTATCGCACCCATTGCCATGGCCTTTATTCTCTACGGTCAGGTGAGCAGCTTTATGGCGATTCCTTCCTAACCAATACAAAATGGCCGGCGTCCATTGGGTCGCCGGCCATTTTTATATCTGCTTTTTTCGGGTCAGTTCAATGGCCTCTTTCCCAGTGATATGTTCAATGGTCATTTCCAGCATACACAATGGTGTCCATTCCCGCTGAATCTCACCCTGTCTCCCCTCCGGAGTACTGTCCGGAGCATATTTGAGGGCAAGCGCCTCAATCGCGTTCCGTTTCTCCCCCTCCTCATCCAGAACCCGAATCCGACCAAAGGCGATGGCACTGCGGAAGTAGGTTGTATATTCCTCTGGGACAATTCGGTCCTGGTCAATAACGCAGAAGGATGCTTTCTCTTCCTGAAGGATGGCATCCAGCTTGTGGCCGCTTTTGGCACTGTGGAAATAGAGTTTCCCATCCATATACACGTAGCTGATTGGAACCGCATAGGGGTAGCCGTCATCTCCCAAGAGAGCCAGAACCCCGGAGGTCCCCCGATTCAATATGGCCGCAGCCTCCTCTGACGACAGAAGCTGTTTTTTCCGGCGCATCTCGCGAAACATTTTTCTATTCCTCCCAGTCATTTCTTCTTTACACACAATCGATATGCCTCCGCCTGCTCCAACAGCTGGGCGGCGCTCTGCCGCAGTACATCGGTGACCGCCGCGCCGCCGATCAGACGGGCCAGTTCGTCCACTCGGCCAAACTGGTCCAGACGTTCCACCTGTGTAAAGGTACGTCCCTTCTTCTCCCCCTTCTCCACACAGAAGTGGGTATCTGCCATGGCGGCAATCTGGGGCAGGTGGGTAACACACAGGACTTGCTTGCACCGCGCCACATCAGCCATCTTCTCCGCTACCTTCTGTGCAGCTCGTCCGGACACACCAGTATCCACTTCATCAAAGACCAGGCTGCCAATGCCATCGTCCTCTGCCAGTACATTTTTCAGTGCCAGCATAATTCTGGCCAGCTCACCGCCGGAGGCCACCTTTTGAATGGGTTTCAAGGCTTCGCCCAGGTTGGCCGACATCAGAAATTGTACCTGGTCCATGCCGGTATCATCCATGCCATCCTGACCTGGATTGGGCCGAAAGTCCGTAACAAACTGCACCTTTGGCATATCCAGCTGACGCAGTTCTTCTTGTACCCGTTTCTGGAGGTCATCCGCCGCTTTCTTCCGCGCTTTGGTCAGTGCTGTGCCCTGCTTCACCGTCTCTTTTTTCGCCTTTTCCAACTCCTTCTCCAGCCGTTGGATGGTGTCGTCAGCATCTTGGATCTGTTCCAACTCCGCTTTACATGTTTCCAAATATTCCAGCATATCTGCTACGGTTGGACCATACTTCTTTTTCAGACGATAAATCACGTCCAACCGGCTCTCCAACTGGTCCAGTTCCTCCGGCGAAAAGTCGAACTCATCCCCAAAATCCCGCAGGATTTCGGCTGCGTCGTCGGCGGCAAAGCGCAAAGCAGTGAGTTTTTCCGCCAATTCCTCCAGTTGAGGGCCCAGCCTGGTTATGGAGTGGATGGCCCCCTCTGCCTCGCTGATCAGGTCACAGGCGCCCCGGCTGTCCTCCCCGCCGGACAGGGCAAACTGGGCCTCTTGAATGGCCTCCATCAGCTTGCCGGAACTGCGCAGCAAGGTCTTTCGGGCGTTCAGCTCTTCGTCTTCTCCGGCTCTCAGGTCCGCTCGCTCCAGCTCCTTGATTTGGTACTCCAGGGTGTCCACCCGGCGGGAACGCTCCGCTTCGTCCATTTCCAACCCGGTAATCTGTTTGCGTAAAGCAGCCATAGAGCGGTATGCCTGCTGATAGTGCTCCAACAAAGGCCCGGTTTTTCCAAAGCTGTCCAGATAACCAAGGTGGCATTCTGGGTCTAACAGCTGCTGTCCATCATGTTGGCCGTGAATATTCAGCAGCTGACGACCCAATTGGCGCAGTTGTGCAACCGTCAATGGCCGTCCATTTACCCGGCAGATATTTCGGCCATCCCCCTGAATCTCACGCTGGAGCATCAACTCCTCTCCGTCCGCCGGGAAGCCATTGTCCTCCAGCCAATGCACCGGAAGTGAACCGGTAAACACTGCATGGACCACCGCCGACTTCGCCCCGGTCCGAATGAGTTCCCGGCTGGTCCGTTCCCCTAAGACCGCGCTGATAGAATCAATTACAATGGATTTACCTGCGCCTGTCTCACCGGTGAGTACGTTGAATCCTCCGTCAAAGCTAATATCAGCCGACTCAATTAGGGCAATATTTTCAATATGAAGCAAAGAAAGCATACTCTATCCTCTCGTTTCTGTCTGTACAAGTGAATCTACATCACTTGGATCGTTACCGCAGCAGCTTATGGACCTCGCCCCCGAACTGCTGGGCAGAGGCGTTGTCCCGCATAATGAGAATGCCAGTGTCATCCCCAGCTAGACTTCCGACCATACCCTCGATCTCCATAGCATCCAAAGCGGAACAGGCAGCGGAGGCCAGTCCTGGCATTGTGCGGACCACCACAATATTTTGGGCCACATCCACCGAGACAACTCCCTCTTTAAAGATATTGCGCAGCCGAGTATCGGAAGTAGAACTGGATTTCCGGTCGGACTGGGTATAGCGATAGCCTCCTGTTCCAGTGAGCTCCTTTACCAGCCGCAATTCCTTAATGTCCCGGGAAATGGTGGCCTGTGTGGTGGAAAACCCCCGGAATTTCAGTTCTTCTAACAACTGTTCCTGGGTCTCCACATCCCGGGTCTGCACGATTTTTAATATTTCATTTTGCCGCACATTTTTCATGGAGTCAGCCCTCCCAGTTTCTGATTGATGACCTGATAAAAACTGCGGTCAGCCAGCCGAATCAGCTGGGTACATCGCTCTGCCTGTGCAATTTCAACACGGTCGCCGCCTGTCAGCCGGACTGCTTTGCCCCCATCTACTGACAAGTACAAATACTTTCTATTCCCTCTGGGTAGCTGAACGGTAACTACCCGTTCCGGCGCAAGGACCATGGCTCTAGCCGCCAGCTGATGGGCACAGACCGGTGTGACAATGATGCTTTTTGAGGTCGGCTCCACAATCGGCCCTCCTGCGGACATGGAATAGGCAGTGGAGCCGGTTGGCGTAGCTACAATAATACCGTCTCCTGTAATGGAAGTTACCTTTACACGATCTGCAAGTACTTCCATTTCAGCGACCCGAGCCATGGAACCTTTGGAGATCACTGCATCATTCAAAGCCAGATCCTGACTGACTACTTTCTCACCTCGAAGTACCTTGACATCCAACATCATACGCTCCTCGATGGTGTACATTCCATGGGCCAAAGGGGCCAGCAGCGGAAGTTCGCTGCGCTCCAATTCCGCCATAAAGCCCACGCTACCAGTATTAACCCCCAAAATAGGGATTCCATGGAGCGTAGCATCCCGTGCGGCGTGGAGAATAGTACCATCCCCGCCAAAACAAATCAGCAAGTCCGTTGTGGGCAGTTCCTGCTCCAAAACTGACAGCGCAACATGGCGGGGCAAATCTAAGCGGTCCCCTTTTTTGGGTTGAAACGGCAGACACATAACCGTCTTGGCTCCAGCGTGCTCCAAAATCCGCCTGGCCTCTAGAGCAACCCGCAGTCCCTTATCCCGATAAGGGTTGGAGCTGAGTACAATCTTCACAGCGGTTCCTCCTTCCAGGCGCTGTGTGACAGCTCCACCAAGGCCTTTAGATCTCCATGAAAATCAGATGTCTCTTCACTCCAGAGGTATCCCAGATACTCTATGTTTCCTTCCGGCCCTTTAATTGGTGAAAAGGTAATATCCTTTACAGAAAAGCCAGCAGAGCCCGCATGCTCTAAAAAATGTTCCAAAACTTCAAGGTGGATGGCTGGATCGCGGACAACCCCTTTCCTTCCCACTTTGCCCTTTCCCGCTTCAAATTGAGGCTTAATTAAACATACTGCCTGGCCCTTCTCTGCCATCAGAGGACGCAAAGCTGGCAGAATTAGATGCAAGGAGATAAAAGATACATCAACCGAGAAGAAATCAATAGGCTCCGGAATTTGCTCTGCTGTCAGATAGCGGGCATTGGTTCGCTCCATACACACCACTTGGGGATGGGTTCGTAGCCGCCAATCCAACTGATTATAGCCCACATCTACAGCATAGACCAACTTCGCACCATTTTGAAGCATACAGTCGGTGAAACCGCCGGTCGACGCGCCAATATCAGCACAAACCTTCCCACACAGTGAGATCGGCCACAGCTCCATCGCTTTTTCCAGCTTTAATCCGCCCCGGCTCACATAGCGCAGCGGTTTTTTCTCCCGGACCTCAATGGTATCACCTTCTGCAATGGAGGCCCCAGCTTTCAGCTGTTTCTGTCCATTTATATAGACTTCCCCTGCCATAATGAGGGCCTGCGCTTTCTGCCGGCTCTCTGCCAATCCCAGTTCGGTCATTGTCACATCAAGACGCTGTTTTGCCACGCCCCAACACCTCCAACGCCTTTTTGACTAATCCTGCATGGTCCAAACACATATCCTGCTTGAGCAGTTCTGCTGCCCCATGCGGAACAAAACTATCACCACAATTGACCAGTACCATTTTTGCCGGCAGACCAGCCAACTCCAATTGAGCAGCCAGACGCTGGCCTACACAGCCACGTGCACACTGCTCCTCGGCTACCAACAAAATGCCTGTCTTTCGTACAGAAAGCTCAACCAAGTCTGGAATCAGCGGTGTAAGTTGATTGAGCTTTACAATCTCCGCTTGGATATTCTGGTCTTCCAGCAAACTGGCAGCTCTCATTACCTCGTTAATCTCAGTTCCATAACTTACCAAAGTGATATCGCTGCCCCAACGCAAAATGACCGCGGGATCCTCTCCGCCGGTTCCAATATAGGCGCCTTCGCTACCTCTGGGATAGCGGACTGCAACTGGACCTTCCATCTGAAAGAGTGCCCGGTCCAGCATAACCTCCAGTTCAGCAAAGCTGGCTGGCGCCAGAACGGTCATGTTAGGTATACTGTCCAAATAGGCGGTATCAAAGAGCCCGTGGTGAGTTTCTCCATCATCCCCCACCAATCCGGCCCGGTCTACACCAAGCACCACATGGAGATTGTCAATAGCTGCGTCGTGAAGGAGCATGTCATAGGCCCGCTGTAAGAACGTGGAATATACTGCAAACACAGGAATGGCTCCTTGCTTTGCCATACCAGCAGCCATGGAGGCCGCACAGCCTTCCGCAATTCCCACATCAAAAAATCGGTCTGGAAAGGTTTGTGAAAACGGTTCCAGCCCTGTTCCTCCGGTCATGGCGGCGGTGATGGCACATACTCGTCTGTCGCGCTCTGCTAGCCGAAGCAATGTGCGACCAAATACAGCAGAAAAATTGTCTGAAGATACCTGGTGAGGTTTTCCGGTAATACTGTTAAAGGGAGGAACACCATGGAAAGCATCCGGATTTCTTTCCGCATGCGGAAAGCCTTTTCCCTTTATAGTTTTGACATGGAGCAGAACTGGCTCATCAATATCCCTTGCATACCGCAAAATTTTGGTCAACAAGGGAAGGTTATGTCCATCCACTGGACCTAGATAGCGAAATCCCATATCCTCAAACATACTGCATGGCAGCAACGCTTGTTTCAGCGCCTGTTTCAAACGGTGCGTTACCTTATAGACCACCCGTCCTGGCGAGGTTTTGTTCATTATTCTGCGGTAATGTTTTTTGAAGGTCAAATATTGGGGTTTCAGCCGTTGTTTTGCAAGATGATCCGCCACTCCTCCCACATTTGGCGTAATTGACATACCATTGTCATTGAGGATCACCAAAATCTGTTGGCCACAATCCCCAGCGTTGGACAACCCTTCATAAGCCAAGCCGCCAGTCAGTGCGCCATCTCCAATCAACGCAAGTACCTTATATGTCTCCCCCATTATAGTCCTAGCTCTGGCCATTCCCAACGCTACCGCCACAGAGTTGGAGGCGTGTCCCGCAATAAAGGCATCGTGTACGCTTTCACTTGGCTTGGGAAACCCCGCAATTCCTCCGTATTTGCGTAAAGTAGACATAGCCTCTCGCCGGCCAGTAATCATTTTATGAGGATAGCACTGGTGTCCCACATCAAAGACCAGCCGGTCTACCGCGGTGTCAAATACTCGGTGAATCGCCACGGTCAATTCAACTGCTCCCAAATTGGAGGCCAGATGTCCCCCTGTCTGGGACACATCTTCTACCAATTCCTGACGCAGTTGGGTACACAGGGTCTCTCCCGCCTGATCGGTCAGGTGGGAGAGAATAGGACTGTATTCTTGCTTGGAGGTGTAAGTAGTCAATTTGAAATTCCTCCTGCTTGGTCGAATCATCTTATCCTCTGCGCTAATGACTTTGCCAGCCAGATATGGAAGCCGGCATCTTCAAAATCCTTCAGTGCTTCGATCCCATGCCGGGTCAGCTGTTCTACCAGTACGGCGCAGGTCTCCAGCCCCAGTGCCGAAGCAAAGGTGCTCTTATCCTTTGCCTGATCGGAGCCCACCGGTTTGCCCAGCTCCTCCCGCGAGCTGATGACATCCAGCATATCGTCCCGTATCTGGAAGGCTTGGCCCAGCGCCTGCGCATAGGTACGCACCTGCGCCCGCTGTTCAAAGGACCCACCTGCTGCAATACAACCCAGCTCAGCCGATGCAGAAATAAGGGCACCCGTCTTTAACCTCTGAAGCAGTTCCAATTCCTCCCGGCTCAGTGTTCGGCTTTCTCCGGCCATGTCCAAAGCTTGCCCACCCACCATACCGGCAGAACCAGCGAGCTGTGACAGGCAGCGTACCGCTTCTACAATTTGTTCCGCTGGAAGCTCCGCTTTTGTCAGCTGTTCAAATGCAGCGGTGAGCAAGGCATCTCCTGCTAAAATAGCAGTAGCCTCCCCATAGACTACATGGTTGGTAGGCCGTCCACGGCGCAGGTCGTCGTTGTCCATAGCCGGCAAATCATCGTGAATAAGGGAGTATGTGTGAATCATTTCCACCGCACCGGCAAAGGGCAGGGCCGCTTGGATATCTCCTCCGCACAGACGACAGGTTTCCAGAACCAATATGGGACGAATCCGCTTTCCACCGGCCAGCAGAGAATATTCCATTGCATCCTGTAGCCTGGCATAACGGGGCTCCGCAGCAAAGGCACACGTCAAATAATGTTCGATTTCAGCCCGGTCCTGATTCATTCTATCTGTAAAGTGATTTTCCATGTTAGCTATTGCCTCCAAAGGGCTCTTCCACAACCTCGCCATCCTCGCCTGCGGTCAGAAGCGTCACCTTCTGCTCCGCCGCATCCAGTTGCTTTGTACACTCCCGCAACAGTTTAGCTCCCTCTTCAAAAAGGTTCATTGCCTGTTCCAGCGGGGCATCCCCTTTCTCCAATTGAGATACAATCTCCTCCAGACGAGCCATGGAATCCTCAAAATTCAGTTTCTTTTTTGCAGCCATAGAGACACTTCCTTTTTATAATACCCGGCAGTGCAGGCTGCCGTCCACCAAGGTCAACGTTATCTGATCTCCACAGGATACGTCAGCAGTTGAGACAATGGCGCTCCCATCGTCACGCTGTGCAATAGCGTACCCGCGACCTAACACCTTTAAGGGACTCATGGCGTCCAACCCGGCAGCCAAAGCGGTCAGCCGTTCCCGGCGTTTTCCTAAGACAGTTTCGGTACGATTCGGCAGTACAGTGGTAAGCGCAGTCAATCGTTTTCGCTGTCCTGTGATACTTTGCTTCAGACCATACGTCAGCCGGCTGTTCTGATAGTCCAACAGCAGCCGTTTCCCCCGAAAATAGGAGGCTGGCTCCCTCATAGCCCGGCTGCTGGCCAGACGGTCCAGCGCCTGTCGGCAGCGCTCCAACCTGGCCGCCGCCACCCCCTCCAGCCGCTTCCGATCCGCCAAGAGAGATGCTGATACTTCCTTTTGGTCTGGCACCGCCAATTCAGCTGCACGGGATGGGGTAAGAGCCCGCAAATCCGCAACAAAATCAGCAATGGTGACATCAGGCTCATGCCCCACCGCAGAGATGACAGGAATCTTCGAGGCGTAAATGGCTCGTGCCACCACCTCCTCATTAAATGCCCACAGCTCCTCCATAGAACCGCCGCCCCGGCCTGTGATCAACAGGTCGGCCACGCGATGCAGGTTTGCCCACTGAATGGCGGCAGCAATTTCTTGGGGAGCTTCCTCCCCTTGGACCCGGACAGGAATTACCTTTACTTCGGTCAGCGGCCATCGGGCCGCCAAAATCTGAATCATATCATGGACTGCCGCCCCGGCAGGAGAGGTAATTAGGGCAATTTTGTTCGGGAAACGGGGAATTGGTTTCTTATGGTCTTCGTCAAACAGTCCCTCTTGTGCTAAATCTTCTTTCAACTGCTGAAATGCCAGCGCTAAATCTCCTACCCCCTCCGGGGTAAGGCGGGCACAATAAAGCTGATATTGTCCATCCCGGGGAAAGACCGTCACTCGTCCGGCGGCAATCACCTGCATCCCGTTCTCAGGCCGGAACCGCAGGGACCTAGCATCGCTGCGGAACATGACGCAACGCAGGGCTCCTTCTCCGTCCTTGAGGGTAAAATAGTGATGGCCGGAGGGGTACATCTTATAATTGGACAACTCCCCCCGCACCAGCAGACTGGACAGCAGCCGGTCCCGGTCCATCATGGTTTTCAAATACTGCCCCACCTGGCTGGGGGTCAGAATGGCGTCTTCCCTCATGCCTGCGCCCCCGCTTTCAGTGCCCGCCAGGTGAGAATGGCCGTTCCCATAGCGTTGTCGGTGGAGTATTGCGGCTGGGCAAATATCGCCTGACAGAATTCGGTCAACCCCGTCCTCAGTTGGGAGTTGGAGGCCACCCCGCCCGAGCACAGGACCGGCAGACCAGGGTACCGCCTTTGTGCCTCCTGGGTGGCTCGCCATACCACGTTAGAGATTGCATCCAGCGCAAACCGGGCAATGGTACCCGGCGTCTTGCCTTCCTCCTTCATGGCCTTCACCTGATTCTCCATTCCGGACAGAGAGAATGTAAGGTCTTTTAGCTTTACCCTCGTTTCATAGCACGCATCTGCTTGGGCATACAATCCATCCAGCTCCTTTCCCGCCGGGAATTGTAGCCCCAGCAGTACGCCGGTACGGTCGATGAGCTGCCCGGCAGACAGATCGCTGGTGCCGCCGATGATCTCAGCGGTTACTGTATACCCCTCCGGCTTGACCAGCAGCAGTTCGGTAGTTCCGCCGGATAGGTGCCAGGCAAGAAAGGGCGCGTCCAGCAGATCCAGCCGCCCAGCGGACCAGGCAGCGGCGGCCAGGTGTCCCTGCTGGTGGGAGTGGGCGTAAAACGGGACCCCCAGCGCGGAGGCGATGCCCCGGCCCTGGCTTTCCCCAGCCAGAAAGCAGGGCATATAAGAGCCCTCCACCGCCCTGGGACGAATCGAGGCACCCACCGCTTGGATGGATTCTCCCTCGTCCAGTAGCTGTTCCAAAAGCTCTGGAAGCCGCTTGACATGTTGGAACAGGGCGTCACTTTGGCGCAATCCCAGCTCACCGGGCCGCACATCCAGCAGACGGCTGAGGTTGTTTCCATCGTTTCCATCAAAGAGGGCGGCAGAGGTGGTGTAGTTGCTGGTATCCAGACCCAGAACGGACATTACTCTCCCTCCTGTTCCGGCTGTTTGGCCGGTTTAGGCGGTGCATCTTCACACTCTGTACGGACAAAGGTGCCCAGAATGCCATTGAGAAAGGACACTATTTCCACTGGCTCATACTTCTTAGCAATCTCCACCGCCTCGTTAATAGCGGCGGCGTTGGGGATATCTGGCATATAAAGCACCTCATACATGGCAGTACGCATAATTGCCGCTGCCATCCGAGGAATACGGGCAAAAGCCCAGCCCACCGAATAGCGGTCAATGCAGTCGTCCAATTCCGGGCCATGAGCAAAGACCCCCTGAACCAGAAGGCGGATATAACGCTCCTGCTTCTCATTGGGGAATTGTTCATAGAGGGGCAGTTCGTCTGCCAGCTCCTGGAACCGCTCATGGGTCAACTCCGCATCCAGCACCTCTTGCGCACTGCGGTTGTCAAATCCCAAAGCAAAGATAATATGTATGGCAATCTCTCTTGCGGTGCTTCTTGTCATTGGTACAGCCTCCTAAATCTGCTCTATAAACGTTCTATCCTATTATATACATGAATATACAAAAAGAAAAGACCTATTTTGAAAATCTTTCACCAATTCTTTTTTGTTCCTCATCCTTTGCGGAGACAGGAACCACGAGCGGATGAAAACCGTCTATGTGGAGCGGGAGACCCAGCATTATGAATGATGCTCCTTCTTGGACGGACCTTAAAAACGAAAAAAACGGAGACGCCTCTAAGAGCGTCTCCGTTTTTTAACCATAGAACTTATGATCGCCAATGGTGGCAATGTGCTTCTTGTTTCGGGCGGCCCAGCTGTTGGTGCCAGAGTCGAAGAACAGCGCACCGCTGGTCTCCTCCACTACACCGCCGTCCATCACCAGTTTGGCAGCAATGATGCTGGACTGAGAAGGGGTGGTCTTTGCCAACGCCCCAGACTTGTAGCAACTAAACTGATTTTTCTGGGCCAGCACACTCTCCACTGTATCGGGGAAGATGGAACTTGCCACCCGATTGAGCACTACATTGCCCACAGCCATCTGCCCCTCCAGAGACTGATTGCCGCTCTCCCGGTAGATAATGCGGGACAGCCAGTACAAATCCTCTGTATTGTAGAAGTCTTCTCCGGAGACGATGGCGCCTGTACCCCGCGTCACCGTGGTGATACCGGTCTGGATATCATAGAGCAACGTAGCGTTAAACGCCTTAGTCAGCGCCCACAGCGGTGCTGAAAGCTGTCCGTTCTCCGGCAGCTGCACCATTTCCGGCACGTAAAGATACCGGCCATTGGCAACCACATAGAGTTGTCCGGCTTTAGCAGTCAGAGAAAGCGTTTGAGTGCTCACCGTCATTGTCTCGCCATCCCACTCTATCTGGGCATCTGGGTCCAGAAGCTGGGCCATACCGGCCACAGAGACATAGGTAACACCCTTCTGATAATATTTGCCCAGTGTCAGAGGGGTGGGCAGGCCATCGAACAGCAGTCTGCTGTCGGTAGTGGGCTCCTCCTCCACAACAGGGTCTTCGGTAGGCGCTCCGTCCTCAGCGGGCACCTCTTCCCCGGCAGGCTCGCCGGGCTGTACAGTTGGGTCTTCAGTGGGTTGCGCTTCAGTCTCAAGTGCCGCCTCCTGGGAAGGGGCACTCTCCTCCTCTGCCACGAGGGCGGAGACCGGCTGAGGATTCGCGGCCGCGCCCATCAGGAGGAGCAGGGCAAAGACGCTCAGCACGACGGAAAATAGCTTGCGTTTCATTGTCTGCCTCCTATCGGATACAAATTCTGTCATAATTATGACAACTAAAAGCAACTATCTGTTACTTTTGTAACCACATTGTAACCAATTCCAAAATACAAAACAAGGGCAAAATTAACTATAAATATCTGTCTATTCTTGTATAAATTGTTTGATTTAAACAAGGGCAGCCCTGATTTCCCTCTGATTTTCCAGCTCTGGCCCATTTTCGACTGTAAAAGAGCGCCTGTCTCGGATGGAGGCAGACGCTCTTTTACATACAGTTACGCACAGTTAAATCCCGCGATTTAAGGTCTTTCGTAAGCGAATTTTCCCCGCCAGAGCTTGGTCGATCATCTCTAGGAACTTTGTTTTGTCCTCAGGCAGTCCACCCTTCAAGGGCAGATAGTTGGAGGCATGGTTACTGGTAAAATGGAGCGGGTCCACATCTAAATGTTCAAGGAGCAGACGGCACTCCTCCAGCACATGGTCAGCAGAACAGACCTCAAACCGCCTGGCCAGTACGTCCTCCCCCAGAGGAGTACCCTTGGCGGGGGCAAAGGTCATTGCAGACAGGTGCCGGGGTTTCATTGCATTAATCATTTTGGCAGTGGACAAAATGTGTTCCTCCCAGTCGCCCCCCTCTCCGCTAGCGCCGGTCATCCCAAGAATGACAGTGACCCACAAGTCAATCCCTGCCTCCACCAACCGCTGGCCAGCCAGCAGCATCTGTTCGGCCGTACAGCCCTTATGAATGAACCGAAGCACTTGGTCGCTGCCGCTCTCAACGCCCAGATAGGCTCGGGACAACCCCGCATTGTGAAGGGTGTGCAGTTCCTCCGGCGTTTTAGACAGAGTGCTCCTGGGTCCGGCATAAAGGGTCACCTTCTCCAATCTGGGAAAGGTTTTGTATAGTTTGTGGAGAATCTGAAGCAGTTCCTCCGTCTTCATAACGATGGCATCACCGTCCATAAGGAACACCCGCAGCAGGTCGGGACCATAGTAGTCCCGGGCCATGTCGATGTCCTCTAAAATTTCTGTTACCGGACGAATACGGAATTTCTTTTCCTTGTACATTCCACAGAAGGTACACTGATTGTTTGAGCACCCGATGGTACATTGAAGCAGGTAGCTCTTCCACTCGCCTGGCGGACGATACAGCAAATCGCTGTCATAGCGCATATTGTAAAGCTCCTTTCCTTTATAGGTTTTCCATGCTCTTTCCGTCTCGGAAAACCTTTCTGATATTCTTTTCCACCTTGTTTCGGGGCAGCATTACCTCATGTCCGCAGCCCTGACATCGTATTTTAAAGTCCATCCCCACCCGCAGAACCAGCCATTCTTGGCTTCCACAGGGATGGGGTTTCTTCATCTTTAGTATATCGTTGATGTGGATATCCATGCCAGCCTCCTCGAACATTTAATCAAAAAATTTTCCAGTGAAACAGTTCTCGTTTCCTAATGGCTTTGCAGTGAGGCGAAACATCACACAGCCGTCAGGGCAGACAATCACTTTACTATACTTGTCATCTCCGCCGACTTTTGTCAGGCCTTCGCCGTTCTGAACTGCCTCCATCAAGGGAAGCAGCATCATCATGGTTTTGGAGCAGATACCGAAGCCCTGGTCGTTGATTGGACAGCCATTCGTACTCTTCCTCATACCATTTTTTCATGGTTACACCTCACTGTGTCGTTTTGGTCAGCGCTATTATAGTATAGTGTTTTCTACCTTGTCAATGCTGTCCAACAGCTCAAAGCAGACCGCCAGCGATCCGTTTTGCAGAATATCCTCTACAGTGGCTTCTACGGAAGTCCTGGACAGCTCCCCCACTAAAATCAGATGAGGGATGTCTAGATACTGCCCAGACAAGCACTCCCCTGTCTGACGATTCTTCTTCGCAAGGGTTTTTACATTTTGGTAGGTCATAAATGTTGCGGCCCAGCGGCTTCCGTCCTCCAGGGTTACGATCACATCGGAATTGTCATCCAGCGGGTCATAGCTAGGCCACTGTTCAAATTCACACCAAATCGTCATAGCATCTGCTCCACAAGGCTCCAGCAGGTCAAATTTTTTTCACTCCACCGGTAGGTAAGGACGGTATTCTGGTCAAATACTCGCAGCCCATCCTCAAAGACAAACGCACCGTCAAATTCATGTTGGAACACAAGCCGCCCCTCCGGGATGGAATACAGCCAAAAGCGGTTGTCCCGGGTCAAAGCCAGATGCTTCTCATCCTGAGACAGCGAGATATGCTGGACCAGCTCTCCTGGCACAATCTCCAGAGGCTCGCCGCCCGTGGCGGTGGGATACACCAAAACTTTGGAGGAGATCTCACCATCCACGATCGGCCCTTTGCACAGCAGATATAGCGCTCCGGACGTGCCTTGGACACAATCTGTATAGGACTCCGTATCAATCAGCTTTTGGAACTTATTTTTCTCCAAATTATATCGCAGTACCGATTCTCCATCCATAACCAGAAAGAAATTGGGTGTCTCCTTTAGGATGCCGCAGCAGTTGCTGGCCTTTTTTCGCTGTGTCTTCCCTGTGTTCAAATCAAAAATATTGAAAAAGCCGCCCATCCAGTTCATCATGACCAACTTGTCCACACCGTTAAAGCCGACAAAATCCATGTGTTGGGGGACACCTTTTTTATAGGCATGCCGCACCTCCAAGGTCTCCCGATCCAGCTCCAGAATGCGTTTGTTCAAAATAGCGAACAGCCTATCCTCCTCTGCGTGGATGCACCGGACACAATCCCGTGTCAAAACATTCGCCAACTCTTCCCCTGTCTCGACAGACAGCTTTCGTAAGCGAATGGAAGCGTAATAGGATCCCCAGCCGTCGGAGACATAAAAGGCGGAGGAATCAAAGGGGTCTTGAAACGGCGTCAAAACGCCTCCGCCGCTTATGTGATTTTTCATGGTTACAGACCATTTTTTACAAAGTTCCATTTATACCCACTCCCTGCAAAGCATCGACAAAAGGCTTCAGATAGGTCTGGTCAAACTGGTTCACAAAGCGAAATTCTCGATCGGGCCAGCCGGCATTTGTTTTGCATAGATTCCCTTGTACCCGGATATGACCGCCTCTTTGCGTTGAAAATGTACATCCCATAGGGCTCTTCCAGGACCGCTGTGCCTGACAACGTATCGTTTTAGGATACCTGCAAACTGGATCAGTCACTTATGGTCGACATCCATATTCAGATCTGCACAAAAACTGTTGCTCTCTGCATGGACAGACAAATATGTATTGATCGGGAAAGAAAGGTCTTTCTCAAAGGCAACAACCGTCAAGTTCAACACAAAATGTTATGCATTCAGTGCATACAAGGGAGTTCGCCTCCTTTGAACGTTCTTTCTATAAAAATACCGGACGCCTCCCGGCGTCCGGCGCACGCGAACTTACTTTTATTTTGCCAGAGCGGCGGTGTCAATGGCAATCATCAATTCTTCATTGGTGGGGATAAGCAGAACCTTTACCTTAGAACTGCTGGCGGAGATGACGGCCTCCTTGCCCCGAACATCGTTGGAGGTGGCATCCAGCTCCACGCCCATATACTCCAGGCCCTCACAGACCATCGCACGGACAACCTTATCATTCTCCCCCACACCGGCGGTGAAGATTATGGCGTCTGCCCCTCCCATAGCGGCGGCATAAGCACCCACAAACTTTTTCACCTCGTAGGCAAACTTCTTCTGAGCCAGCCCGGCTTTCTCATTGCCCTCGGCAGCAGCATTCTCCAGGTCACGGAAATCGGAGCTGACGCAGCTCAATCCCTCCACACCGGATTTCTTATTCAGCACGTTGAGCATCTGGTTGATGTCCATGCTGTATTTGTTCATCAAATACTGAAGGATGCCGGCGTCAATGTCGCCGCAGCGGGTCCCCATGGGCAGGCCGGCCAGGGGGGTGAAGCCCATGGAGGTATCCACAGACTTGCCACCGTCCACAGCTGCGATGGAGGAGCCGTTGCCCAAGTGGCAGGAGATGAGCTTCAGCTCCTCGATGGGCTTGCCCAGCATGGCAGCGGCCCGCTGGGTCACATACTTGTGGGAGGTACCGTGGAAGCCATAACGGCGCACCTTGTCGTTCTCATAGTACTCATAAGGCAGGGCATACATATAGGCGGCGGCGGGCATGGTCTGGTGGAAAGCGGTATCAAAGACGGCCACCATGGGGGTGCTGGGCATAAGGGCCTGGCACGCCTTGATGCCAATGATGTTGGCGGGGTTGTGCAGGGGAGCTAGGGGGTTGCACTCCTCAATAGCGGCCATAACCTCATTGGTAATCAGAACGGATTTGGCAAACTTCTCGCCGCCGTGAACCACCCGATGCCCCACCGCATCGATCTCTTTCATAGAACCAATCACGCCGTTCTTGGAATCCACCAAAGCGTCCAGCACAGCCTTGATGGCCTCGTTGTGGGTGGGCATGGCCACATCGGCCTCTTTAATGGCCTCCTTGCCCTCGGGCTTGTAGGTAAATTTGCCATCGATACCGATGCGCTCACAGAGGCCCTTTGCCAGCACCTGTTGGGTCTCAGGGTTAAGCAGTTGGTACTTCAGGGAGGAACTGCCGGCGTTAATTACCAAAATATTCATGGGAATCGTCTCCTTCTCAAATCAAATTTGGGTTGCCTCCAGCGCAGGAATGTATTACAATAAAGACAGCCCGGTTGATACTTCTATTCTAACTCCTTTTCTTCATTTGGACAACCACTTTTTTACTTTTCTTCCATATATTTTTTTGTCCGTTTGATAGAGCCCACTCATTATCCAGGAGGACCGCCCTTGAAAACCATCGGGATTGTAGCAGAATATAACCCCTTCCACACCGGACACGCATTTCATATTGCAGCAACCCGCCGGCTTTTCCAGGAGGAGACCGCTGTGGTAGCCGTTATGAGCGGAAATTGGGTCCAACGCGGGGAGTGTGCCGTCACTGACAAATGGGTCCGGACCGGAATGGCCCTGGATGGCGGCGCAGACTTGGTGTTGGAACTGCCCACTGTCTGGTCCACCGCATCCGCCGAGAGGTTTGCCAGCGGCGCTATGGCGATTTTAAGTGCCACAGGGGTTGTGGATACCCTCTCTTTCGGCAGTGAATGCGGGGACATTGCTCCCCTTCTGGCGCTGGCCCACTGCCTCAACAGTCCGGAATTTTCCCAAACCCTGCGCCGGGAACTGAGACCCCAAAGGTCCTTTGCCCAATGCCGCCGTCAGGCGGCCGCCCAACTGCTGGGCGAACAGACCGCAGCCCTGTTAGATACCCCCAACAACAATTTGGGGACAGAGTATCTCCGCTTTCTTCCCCCAAACATGGAGGCAGTCACCATTCCCCGTCAAGGCGCTGGCCATGACAGCGTAGCGGAACGAGATGGATTTCCCTCCGCCTCCCTTCTGCGCCAGCATCTTCGCTCCGGAGATGTGACAAGTATTTTCCCTTTTCAGCACTTGTCTCAGATGGGAGAACCAGCCGATATGCAGTGGTTGGAGCGGACACTGATTGCCCGATTGCGCACTATGACCTTAGAGGAGGCAGAGTCCCTTCCAGACAGCGGCGATGGCCTGGCCGCTCGTCTGCTGTCTGCCGCCCGGCAGACAGCCAGCTTGGAGGAACTATACACCCTGACCAAAACCCGCACCTATACGCATGCCCGTGTTCGGCGGCTGGCCCTCTATGCCCTGCTGGGACTAAAAAAACAGGATATTCCCCCTGCTCCACCCTATATCCGAGTATTGGGATTCAACCAGCGGGGCCAGCAGATACTCAAAAAAATGAACGCCATAACGACTCTCCCCCTTTTTGTCAAACCGGCCCACATCCGCCACTATTCCCTTCAAGCTCAAACCCTTTTTGCTCTGGAGGAGCGATTCACCGATCTATTTTCCCTCTGTTTTGCCTCCCCTCAGCCTTGTGGACTGGAGTGGACATCAGGTCCTGTTATCCTCAAGTAGATGTGGCCAGCAGCCGCTTGTAAAGGAGAAATCATGTACACAAAAGTCAATCATATAAACTCTGCAAAGGTCTGGTTCTTCCTTGGAACGATCACCCTCCCCCTCGCTCTGGTGATCTTATTCGAGGTACTGAAGGGCAGGCAAGTGGTCATAGGTGCCTGGGTCTGGTCTGTTATGGCTCCTCTGGAACAGGTATTGGGCCGCCTTTGGTCCTTATTTCCTGTTTCTGTAGCTGAGGTCTTTGCTGTCCTGTTCCTGTCTGGCTGTACTGTGTGGCTGGGACGGGCAATTGTACTAGTGGTCCACCAGAAAAAGCCGATTCTCTTTCTGCGCCGGCTTCTGGGGCTGGGGATTGTATGGCTGTGGCTTTGGGCTGGACTGTGCTGGTTTTGGAATGCTGCTTATTATGTTCCCTCCTTTGCTCAGCGGGAAGGGCTGGAGACCTCTCCCTATTCTATCGAGGAGTTAGCTGAGGTCACCAAGTACTTCGCTCAACAGGCTGCTGCCTTGGCTCCGCAAGTGCCCCGAGACGCAGAAGGACACTTTGCCGCAGACCTGTTCGACTGTTTTGACCGGGGGCCCAGTATTTACCATAATATTGGACAGAAGTTTTCTTCCTTGAACATAAAAGCTGTAAAGGCAAAGCCCTTGTTCTTCTCCAGATTGCAAAGCATTCTCGGCTTCACTGGTATTTACTTTCCCTTTACAGGTGAGGCAAATGTGAATGTAGATGCCCCTGCCTGTTTGATTCCCGCTACCATCGCCCATGAGATGTCTCACCAGCGGATGGTCTCTTCTGAACTGGAAGCAAACTTTGTAGGGATCGCAGCTTGTACCTCCTGTGACGATGTGGTCTATCAATATTCCGGTTATCTCATGGGACTCATCAACTTATGCAACGCCCTATATCCCGTCTCCCCTGACGCTTGGAATAAGATTGCGGAACAGACCTTTAACCGGGAATTGTTCATCGACTGGAGCGACAACAACAATTATTGGGCCGAATTAGAGTCTCCGGCAGAGGATGTAGCTGGAGACATGTACGACTCCTTTTTAAAAAGCAATGACCAAGAACTTGGTATCCACTCCTATGGAGCCTGTGTGGACTTGCTGGTAAACTACTACTTGAAACGATAAAGAAGTACCATACTAAAATGCCCCTGATGCAGTATCTTTCTTTCATCAGGGGCATTTGATTTATTGATCTCTTTTACCTCAACTCAAAAACCTGGGGCATTTTAGGCCCAGGGCAGCCAGCTTCCGCTGTTCCGTGTCTCCATCACATCCAGTGCGCCATCCAGCATTTCAGCGGCTTCCGCCATAGTAAGCATCTGGCTCAGTTGAGCAACTCCAGAAGTCTCTGCCCGGATGACACCAGAGGCGGACAGATTGGCTGCTGCCTGAGCAGCCCAGTAGTCGGGGGCCTCAGCCGAAAATACTGCCACCGGCACATCGGTAATATCCAGAAGGTTGTCCAACATAACCGCTGCCTCTGCCCGTGAGATATTCTTTGCTGCGCCAAAGACGGGAGCACCGTCCACATCCCGGGTGCCTTGAACCACACCAGCTTTCAGCGCAGCGGAGACAGCTCCTTTGGCCCAGGTGGGGATGGCTTCGTCATCAGAGAAACCTGTGAGTGTAATTCCCTCCAGATCCTCCAATCCAGCGACAGACATGGCCATTGTAAGGAACTGAGCTCGGGTGACGGACTGATCCGGGTCAAAGAAATACCGGCCATTGACATACCGGCCTACATAGACTCCCTCTTCCGCCAGACGAACTGCGGCCTTTTGAACAGGATGTCCATCCAAGTCGGCATAAGTCACTTTGGTATCCGGCTTATCAATGCGCAGAGATACTTTGGCCTCTGGCGATGTGTTGCCCGCAGGGTCCATGGCAACATAGGTGAACGAATCCGATCCGGTTTTATTTTCGTAGGGGGTATAGACAAACTGTCCATCCTCCGCTAATGTTACCGCACCACGAGCAGGAGTAGAGGTGAGCTGGAAGGTGAGGGCATCCCCTTCCCCGTCCACGGCGTCAAAATAGCCGGTGATGGCAACATTTTTATAGGTGGTCAGCTCCATATTTCGGGCCACTGGAGGATTGTTCTCCTTGTCCAAAAGATAGATGGTTACTGTAGACTGCCGGGTATCTTGGCCCGAGGAAAACGATGGAGTAAACAGCAAAGTTGTCTGTGTGACAGTGGGGGTGGAAGAACTCTGGAAGCGCAGTCCAGCCAGTGCAGTAGCATCCACAAAGGCGCCGGTCTCCACCGGCTGGCCGCCAATACAAAGCTCGCCTGTGCCGGGCTCAGGGAGCGCGTCGATAGTAATGCCGTTGAGCGAAATTTTGCTGTCGGTCTTGACCACAAAATCTTCCCGCTCAAAGGAGATAATAGTACCGATCAGACCATTTTTGGAAAAATCCTCCACATATGGCATATTCGTCTTTTTATTCCAGAAAAAAGCGGAGGTGGGAAGGGACAACGAGAGAGCCAGCGCCAGTGCCAATACAGGTGTGGCAGCCCGGCACAGGAAAGTGGTGCGTTTCATAGGGATACCTCCTTTAAAATGGATGTATCCCTATTGTTTTTCCCTTTTAGGGAAATTATGCAGGGAGAAAAAATGGTTCTTTGATTGAGCTTGTTTGCGTCTTGAAGGTGAGGACAGAAAATTACCATGAGAAATTCTCTAATCTATGTAGACAGGTTCTGTATCAGACAAGGACATGATAGAGATCTCAAAAGCAGTGCGTTCCTGAAGTTGGCCATCTACCTCCTTGGTATAGATTCTGCTTTGCAGCCTGCCCTCCAAAGCCAAGCGGTCCCCTACATTCATAGAGGCACAGCGGTAGGCCAAACTGCCCCAAGCGATGCAAGGCAGATAGTCTGCCCGGCCATACCGGCGGTTAATGGCCAGAATCATATCACAGATTGTCCGGCCTAAGGGGGTGGCACGGAGGGCGGGCGGCTTGCACAGGGTTCCAGACAGTTCCAACCGGTTCTCATCCTCCCCTGCTGCTTGACTCAACTCCCGAGCAAACACACTGACCACAAGCCGCCGCCCCACACCGCTGCGGTTGTTGAAGGTCCGCACCTCTCCTCGGACAGCAAGAGGGGCATCTGGCTCCAGTGTGAGCGCATCCAGCTGTTCCCGGGCAGCAATGACATGGAGAGTATCTTCTGCGCCAGACAGGCGGCGAACTGCCAGCGGCAGCATCAGATACTCCACACCGTGGTTCGTGTGGGACGTGGCAGGCGGGGCAGTCAACCGGCCCCGGAGGAAAATCTTGTTTTTATTGGTCTCCATGAAGCAACACTCCTATTTGCGATATCGTAAGGTATCTGTCGCTTCCATCTTATGCAATGTAAGGGGAGGGTATGTCCAAAAAATCTCCCCAGGAAGAAGAAATCTTCCCAGGGAGATCGAACCGTTGAACTTTTCAGCGCCGGCCGCCGAAGCCCCCGCCCCGGGAGCCGCCTCCAAAGCCGCCGGAACGGCCTCCGCCGAAGCCGCCGCTTCTGGAGCCGCCGAAGGAACCGCCACTGCGGGATCCTCCGAAGGAACCACCAAAACCGCCGGAACGGCCGCTTCCTGAGGAGCGTCCGCCAAATGTTCCACCGCCCCTTGGCCCACGGTTGCCCGCACCGCCAAAGCCGCTGGAACTGCCGCCCCCAAAACTGCTGGAACCGCCAAAGCAGCCACCGGGATGCCCGCCAGGACCTGGCCCTGGTCTTCTGGGAGGCGGGGGCGGAGGTGGCTGCCGCCAGTGGCGGCGATACCAGTAGGAGCCCGGCCCGTGCCAGAAAAAGATGGGGCGAAACATCACAGGAGGATTGACCACACCGTAATACTTGGTGCGATAGGTGTTGTAGCGCATCCGGTCAATGGCATTGATCACCAAAACGATGGCGATGAGGATAAAGACCAGCATCACAATCCCTGCTGACCTGCTCCCATCATAGTATCCTGGAACCCCTTCCTGGGCTGGAACACCGCCGGCTGCCGCATTGCCCAGGCCAAAGTTGTCTTGATAGACCTGATTCAACGCCTCATAGAACGCCAAAACAGTCTTGTCGTTCAGATCGCCGGACAGAATCGTTTCCAGTTCGGAGACTACCCGGTTTGTCAGAATGGTAGAAAAGTCGTTGCCAGGGGCTACGAACCAGTCCTCATCTCGGGCAGAGATGACCAAAATGGCGTCCCCCTCCCCCAAACCCATGTCCACCCCTTGGTCCCAGGCAAAGTCCTCCAGACTGCTGGTGGAATCGGTGGTCACAATAGCCACCACGCTGTTGTAGCGGTAATCCCAGTTGGCGTTGTAGAGGTTGATTTGCCTCTCTGTGGCGGAGGACAGGATATTCGCATCATCCCAGATCCACGTGTGATAGCCGGAGGTGGACAACGTAGAGTCCAGCCCTGAAGACGGGGAGGGGGCGGGGGCGGCGGGGAGTCGTTCATAATTCTTTGTCTGTCCAATACAAAGCGCTGCCGCAATCATGACCGCGGTAAGCAACCAGGCCACCCAGGTTTTCTGCATAAATTTCATAGCATTATCCTTCCAACGGAATCGAACATACTACCC
>CAMWBA010000003.1 GCA_947172355.1 uncultured Bacillota bacterium | reverse complement strand
TATGCGGCGCTTGTGCTGACGCTTTTCGCGGCACAGGCGCTTTTGCTTTGCGGGAGGCCGCGCCGGGACAGGCTGAAAAGGAAGTCTGCGCTTATTGCAAAGAGCGGGCAGGAACTCTATATGATGTGCAGCCCCGATTGGAACGGAGAAACGTATGAGCTTTGGAGAGGTATATGATCGGGTGCTAAAGGAATATCCAGATATATTAACGGTGGAAGAAATGAGCAGCGCCCTGGGAATCAGTACAAAAACCGGGTATCAATTACTCCGGGAAGATAAAATAGACCATCTAAAAGTCGGTAGGTCTTATCGTATTCCGAAAGCCCATTTATTGGCCTATTTGCGGTTAGATGTGAAAACAGCACCTCACCCTTGATTTTGCACATTGGACTTAACTGTTTTACATCAGTACAATGTAGATAGTCAACAGCAGAAGTCAAAAGGTGCTACACAAAGGAGGTCAAATTTATATGGTAGCAGGACATCTGCAAGAAAAGAAAGGCTATTTTTATATAGTCTTGAGTTACCCGGATGTTTCCGGGAAAAGAAAGACAAAGTGGATACCCACCAGCCTCCCCGTAAAAGGCAACAAGAAAAAAGCGGAAAAACTGTTAATGGAAGCACGTCGGGAATTTGAGCCGGAGTGTAAGCCGATCCAGGACGATGTGCTGTTCTCTGACTTCATGCTCCAATGGCTTGAAATTGTAAAACCGACAATTGCCATTACAACCTATTCCTCGTACTCCAACATGGTCAAAAGCATCATCGTCCCATACTTCGAGGAACGCGGCATTATGCTAAAGCAACTCCGGCCTACCGACATTCAGGTTTTTTATATGGAACAGCTCAAGCGTGTAAAGGCCAACTCGGTGATCCATTACCATGCCAACATCCACAAAGCATTGAAATACGCAGTGAAAATTGACCTGCTGGACAGCAACCCCGCAGATAAGGTTGAGCGCCCCAAAAAGAACCCCTTTATGGGAAGTTTCTATGACAGCGATGAGGTGGAAAAACTCTTTGAAGCGGCCAAGGGAACCGTGCTTGAAATTCCCGTGTTCCTCGGTGCCTTTTATGGTTTACGGCGGAGCGAGGTGCTGGGGCTAAAATGGAGCGCGATTGACTTCCAGAATAACACGATCACCATCAAGCATACGGTCACATCCTGCAATCTTGACGGCAAGCATATCCAGGTAGCGCAGGATACCACGAAAACAAAGTCCAGCTTGCGGATACTGCCGCTGGTTCCCGCTTTCCGGGAAAAGTTGCTGGAGGTGCGAGATCATCAGAAAGAGTGCAAGCGTCTATGTGGGAAGTGCTATAATAAGCAGTACCAGGAGTATATCTGTGTAGATGAAATGGGCAACCTAATCTCTCCCCACTACTTGACATCCGCTTTCCCCAAGCTGCTTGAAAAGAACGGACTGCGGCGGATCAGATTTCACGACCTCCGCCATAGCTGTGCTTCACTCCTGCTGGCGAACGGCGTTCCCATGAAGCAGATTCAGGAATGGCTGGGGCATAGTGATTTTTCGACCACTGCTAACGTCTACGCACATCTGGACTACAATTCCAAGCTGTCCTCTGCTGACGCTATGGTAAACGGATTGAGCGGTGCTTTGCAGGCAATCAAATAGTCTTGTTGGCGTATTGTGAACCACGGAGCCGATACGCCGCTACATAGTGGGTTCGAATCACAGCTTTCATAGGCGGTTTAGGAGAGAACTACGCCATTTCAGGAGAGAACTGGCGGTCAAATTGAGGAAGGTCAGGCAAAAAAGAAAAGCCTACAAACGGCGCAAACCCGCTTGTAGACTGATCTTTTTGGCGCAGCGGGAGGGATTCGAACCCTCGTGGGATTGCTCCCAAACTGATTTCGAGTCAGCCCCGTTATGACCACTTCGATACCGCTGCGTGTATTTTTCGCAACATCAGCCCTCAAAAAACGCCTCGGAAAAAGGAGAGAACTGATGGAGAGAACTACAAAAGTTTTTCCTCTTGATGATACCCCCAAAGCCTTGAAAAATCAAGGTTTTTCAGGAAAGCCGTTCCAAAGTGGTCACTCGTTTTCGAGTCAGCCCCGTTATGACCACTTCGATACCGCTGCACATCCTATCCGGCCACAGAAAAAGGCCAGCTCAATCAACCGAGCTTATATAGGATACCAGAATCTTGACAAAAAATCAAGGTCTTTCCACGATTTTATCGCTCACCCCAACACAGTGCAGACAGCCGCAGTTTTAAGCCATCTGCACACCCTCACCGGGGCCAAACCGCATTTTACAGTCCGGTTTTCGCCTTCGTCAATTCCTGTGCAATATTCAAAACATGGTCACCAATCCGCTCAAAATCCGTCAGCAGTTCGGAATACAAAATACATGCCTCATCAGAACAGGTGCCGCTGCGCATGCGCACCAGCTGCTCCCGGCGGAAATTCGCCGTCATATCGTCAATTTTCTGCTCCAGCTGAGCCACTTGTACCAGCCAACTCTCCTGCCCGGCGCTGCTGGACAACAGCGCAGAGACGGCGCGGATGGAGATATCCCGCATCTGTCGAACCTCCTCTTGGGCAAACGGAGAGAAGGTGATATTCTCGTTGACCAGCATTTTGGTATAGCCGGCCAGATTGTCTGCATGGTCTCCAATCCGCTCAATATTGCCGGAAATGGCAAACAGGCAGCTGACCACTTTCGAGCCCCGCTCGTTGGTCTCAATGGCAATCAGGCGGGAGATGTAGCGGGAAATTTCTTTGTTGAGGAAATCTATGTACTGTTCTCTCTGCTCCACCCGCTCCAGCGGGGTGACATCCTTGTTTAAAACGGCTTTAAAGCTGGCATCCACATTTTGCCGGGCCATCTCCAGCATCCGGTGCAGCTCGTTGCGTAGCTGATCCACCACAATGGCAGACACACCCAGCCCGCCGTCCTTGCCCACAGCCGTCACAGGGGTCAGATAGGCCAGCCGCATTCTCTGTTCGCCGTCCTTTTCCGGCTCATCCACATCCGGAAGCAGCCGCGTCGCCAGTTTGGCCAGCGCATTGCCGAAGGGGATCAGCAGCACGGTGGTTGCCAGGTTAAAGATGACATGCATAACGGCGATCTGTGCCATCGGTTCATGCACAACAGACGCAAGGATGGACGTAAGCGGGAATACCATCACCGCCACAGTAAAGATCACCGTTCCAATGATGTTAAACAATAAGTGGACGCAGGTCGCCCGTTTCGCGTCCCGGCTGGTGCCGAAGGAGGCCATGACCGCAGTAATGCAGGTTCCGATATTCTGTCCAAAAAGGACATACACCGCACCGGAAAACTGGACCACACCGGCGGCGGCCAGGGTCTGAAGGATCCCCACCGACGCGGCAGAGGACTGGATCAGCGCCGTAAACACGGCCCCAAATGCAATGCCCAAAATGGGGTTTGACAACGTTGCCATCAGATTGACAAAGGCGGGGACCTCCCGAAGAGGCTCCATTGCCGCGCTCATCATGTCCATCCCGATGAACAAAATACCCAAACCGGCCAGAAGCTGGCCGATGTGCTGCAAATTCGGCTTTTTCAAAAACACCATCATAAATACGCCAGCAAACGCCACTATGGGGGCCAGTGCCCCCACATCCAGGGCAATGAGCAGACCGGTGGTCGTCTTGCCCACGTTGGCGCCCATAATCAGCCACACCGCCTGGTTCAGATTCATAATGCCGGCGTTGACAAAGCCCACCACCATTACCGTAGTGGCCGAGGAGGATTGGACCGCCGTAGTAATCAGCGCGCCCACCAAAATCCCCATAAAACGGTTGGCCGTCAGCTGCTCCAGAACGGTCTTCATCCGGTTGCCTGCCGCAGCCTCCAGTCCGGAACTCATCATCTGCATTCCGTGGAGAAACAGCGCCAAACCGCCGAACAGTCCAAAAAATTCAAACAGGTCCATAAACCGAAATCCCTTCTGCGGCATCTTATATTCGGGAGCAGCCTATGAGCAAAGATGTGATTCCTCCTTTCCCCTGCCTCTGGCGGGGGAAAACCTTATCCATCCCTCTTCTCGCGGGCCCTTCCACAGTGTTCTTCCGCCTCGACATATCATCCAAAATTTTTCCATTTTTATTATATCGGTATCTCTGCGGCACTGTCAACTGTCGTTCTTCACAATCTTTTCGTAGTGGTGCCACTGCGTATTAAAAAATGTATTTTTATTATTTAAAAATACCATTCGGAGTCGAAAACCGCCGCCGCCCTGACCGGGAAAGCCTCCCGAGGCCGGATGCCGATTGAGGACCGGAGCGTCGCCATTCCCTTGACCATCGGGCCGGGCTCCTTCGTCACCCTGCTGGGCCCATCCGGGCTGCGGCAAGACCACTGCCCTGCGGATGATTGTCGGTTTTTAGAGTCCCGGCGAGGGGGAAATCTACCTGGGTGACAAGGCACTCTCCCCCCAACAAGCGGGACACCGCCATGATCTTCCAGAGCTACGCTCTGCTCTCTGGTGTTCCACCCGGAGTTGGTACATATTCGCAAAATCGGCCAGCCCTTCCGGGCGGGCCGATTTTCAAGGTCACGATAGCTTTGATGGGTCCCCCTTACTCCTCCAGCGCTTTCTCCGCCGTCTCCTTGGTGATCTTTCCTTTTCCCAGCAGCTCCTGGATGTATTTATCCATGGTAATCATCCCGTCGTCCTTCCCGGAGGCGATGGTATTGCGCAGCTGGTCGGTTTTTCCCATACGGATGATATTTTTCACCGCTGTGGTGGCGTTCATAATCTCAAACGAGGGGATCAGCCTGCCGTCTGTTCCCCGGAGCAGTCGCTGAGCAATGACCGTTTTCAGCACAGAGCTCAGCTGCATCCGGATCTGAGGCTGCTGCCCCTCCGGGAAGGTATCCACAATCCGGTCCACCGCATTGATTGCACTGCTGGTATGCAGAGTTGCAATGACCAGATGGCCAGTCTCGGCGGCGGTCATCACCGTCCGGATGGTCTCCTGATCCCGCATCTCCCCCAGCAAAATTACATCGGGAGCCTGCCGCAGACAGGCCCGCAATCCGGACTGATAGTCCTGGGCATCAATGCCGATCTCCCGCTGGCTGACTATACTGTACTTGTTCCGGTGCAGATATTCCACCGGATCCTCCAGGGTGATAATATGGTAATTTTTTTCCGGATCTTGGTTGATCCGGTCAATAATACACGCCTGGGTTGTCGATTTCCCGCTGCCCGCCGTCCCGGTAATCAGCACCAGGCCGCTGGACAAATTGGTTACCCGCTTCATCACCCGTTCCTCGTCAATGGACATCTCTCCCGGGTCGGGGATTCCATAAGAGACCATACGAAGCACGGCAGCCATGGAGTTGCGCTGTTTATAGACATTCACCCGGAAGCGGGCCAGATTGGGTACAGACAGGGCAAAGTCATCGTCGCCCCGCTCCTTAAAGCGGGCGATGTCCCGTTTGGCCTCCTGGTATATCTCCTGGACCAAGATCTCTGTCTCGTCCGGCGAGAGCTTCTTCGCCTCGGCCAGCGATGTCACCCGCCCCGTACCGTTAAAGTAGACAAAACGGCCCTCACATTTCTCGCAGACCGGCGTGCCGGCCATAATAAACAAATCGGACGCCTTGTCCTCCTTCATCAGACCCAAATAGTCCAGTACCTTTTCCATAACCTGTTCTCTCCATTCGGTTTTGTGATTCCATCCAGCCTTTTCCGGCAAACTCTGCCGCTTTCCCGGCGGAAAGCGGAAAAATATATTGAGGTTTCTACTTCTTGCCTATATGAACCTTGTGACGCTCAACAAACAAGGAGCGACCAAAAATCCCTTTCCCATGGTTCCAACCGGCCCTAAAACATGATCTCCCCGTCCCAGAGCTCCAAACTGGTGTCCGCCTCCCAGCGGCCTGTCGCGGCCGCCTGCCAGCGCTCGACGCTGTAGCTGCCGTCCGCTGTGTCAACCAGCACCTCCACCTGAAGCTCCTGGGTGTCAGAGATGGGGACGGCGTAGACATAGCGGGTCATAAGGTGCCAGGAGTCCTCCGTGTGGGCTGTGACCTCCACCGGGATCTCCCCGTTTCGCAGCCGAGCCAGAATCTCCTGGGCTTTGCAGTCGGCAGCGTAGTAGCCGCTCACCGCCTGGGCGGCGGCATCCCCCAGGCGCGCATCCGCCCGGACGGTGGACAGGGACAGCAGGGCAAAAACCGTCAGGGCCAGCACGGCAAAGACCACCAGCAGGGAACTGCCCCCCAGGGCCGGCGGGGCGAATCCCTCCCTTTTTTTCTCAGTCATGGGCGCTCACCTCCTGCCACTGCCAAGCGACCTCAAGCTCAAAGATCGTCTCTGTCTCCTGGCCCGCGTTGAAGCCTCTCCGCACACACACATGTGCCGCTTGGAGATTGGGAAGCTCTGTGGGGATCCCCCCTGCATCCAGGCGATAAACGCCAAGCTCTCCCGGTTCTACCGGGTTCCAGTTCTCATCGTACTCCTGATAGAGCGTCCCTTTGTCATAGCGGCAGCCCAGCTTTTCTGCGGCCTCCCAGGCTGCTTCACTCGCGCTGAGGCCGCTGGCACGCATGGCCTCAGCAACATTTTGACACAGGACCATAGCCCGGTCCCGGGCCTCGCTCCGTTTAGACATCTCGTCCGATTTTACAAATGCCTGGAGACACAGGGCAGCCGCCAGGGCAAAGACCAGCAGCATCACCATCTGCTCCATCATGGCCAGGGGGGCTTTGCTTTTTGTCATGCGTCCCACCCCTCTCCGCTCCTAAGTCCCAGCAGGAGGGTGTCCTCCGCCCCGCTGGGAGCGATAATCTCCACCGTGAGCAACAGTCCCTCCAGAGACCAGCTGATCTGCTCCGTCTCCATCAGCTGCTGGCCGTCTCCTGGGACGGGCGGCTCGCCGCTCCATGTGTACAGCTCCCACAGCCAGCCGTCATAGCTGTAGAGATAGGTGACATACTCCTGCTCTGCATCCAGAATCAGGGCCTGTGCGCCGCCGATGTCCTTCACCGCGATGTTGCCATAGCCGGCATCCGACTGGCGCACTTTGGTTGCAATATACTGGGCGCAGGTCCGCCGGCCATAGGCGGCCTGGTCCCGCTGGGTCAGCCGACGGTAGGCACTGGCTCCGGTGAGGAGCACCGCCAGCACGCACACCGCAAAGACTCCAAAGAGCAGCAGGGCGGCCAGTCCGTCGATATGATGTTGGATAGGCTTTCTTCTCATGGCGTCCTCACCAGCACTGTGATATCCGGCATCAGATTTTCCGCGAATACATCATAATGCACGTCGTACCGCGTCTCGTCCACCTGGACCCCGTAGTGCTCCTTCAAATAATCCAAATCCTGGGGATAGGCCCCCTCCGAGGCATAGCAGGCCACACAGCCCCGGCGCAGGGCCTCCTCCAGCTGCTTCAAGTCCTCCGCCTCATGGCCGCTGTTCAGGCTGTCCAGGGCGGTGGAGAAGGCCACCAGCACCAGGATACAGGCCGCGGGCAGCAACACCCCCCGCAGCAGAGCCCCCCAGGGCGTTCTTCTCATTCTCATAGGCGCTCACCCAATGGCCGACATAATGTGCATCAGCGGCAGCATCACCGACAACAGGATCAGTCCCACCAAAAGAGAGCACACCAGCACCAGGGCGGGCTCCACCCGGCTCACTTTCTCCTCCAGGATGTTCTCGCTCTCCTCGGAGAGATTGTCAGCAATCTTTTCCATGGCGGCGTCCCCTGCGCCTCCCCGCTGGCCCATCTCCAGCAGGCGGCAGGCGGCGGCGGGCAGCAGCCCGCTCTCCTGCATGGCCGTGCTCACCCGCTCCCCCTGGAGCAGACGAGACTGACAGTCCAGACATCGGGCCTTGGCCTGAGGAATGTCCTCCATCAGCCCGGAGGCCAGCTCCACCGCATCCTCCAGCGGCATTCCGCTGGCCATTCCCATCGACAGGGCCTGGGCCAGCCGGGCGTCGTTCATCTTCCGGGCCAGTCCCTTGTCCCCCCGCTTCCGGCGCCAGGAGGCGGTGAGCTTCTCCCGGAACCCGGGAGCCGCGGCAAAGGCGGCCAGGAAAACCGCAGCAGCGGCCAGCAACACCCACAGCACGGGCATTGCGCCATCCAGCCACCGGCCCAGCACCAGCAGTCCCCCGGCTACGCCGGTGAGCCGTCCGCCCAGTGAGGCGTATACGTCATTAAAAATAGGCAGCACCCGCACCAGCAGCACACCGATCACCACCAGCATCAGCAGCATCATCACCGCCGGATACATCAGGGCGCTTTTGATCCGCCGATCCAGTCGGGAACGGCTTTCATAGTAGCGAGCCAAGCCCGTTAGGGCCTCCTCGGTCCGTCCGGACCGCTCACCCACCTCCACCAGACCGCAGACGTAGACCGGAAACCGCTCTGCCTGCCGCATGGCGGCGGCCAAGGTGGCTCCGTTGTCCACCTGCTCGGCCATGGCGGACAGCATGGGCTGATACTCCGGGGCGCTCTCCTCCGCTAAGAGGGCCAAGGCGTCCTCCGCTCCCATCCCCGCATGGAACAGCATTGACAGCTCCAGGCACAGGGTGGCAAGCTCATCGTTAGAAATCTTGCTTTGATTCTTCATACATTCTCCCATCCGGACCGGACTTCTCGTTTGCCCGTTCGATCCATCATATTAAAATGGGCTTACGGCATACCGCAAACCCATTTTAAAACAAAATTCTTCTTTCGTAAAGAGCTTTTCCCATATTTTTTCCTTTTGCCGCTGGACTCTTTCGTCTGGCCCCGGCGCCCCCCATCGGAGGCGCCGGGCCAGCTTTCGTCCCAACTACGCCGATCAGTAAATATACTTCACACTATAGTTGGAGCCGTCGCCGATATACTTTAGAATGGAGTCGCTGCTGTTACTGGAGGAGGCGAAGGTGGGGTCCATCCGCTGCCAGGCGCTGCCGTCAAAGTAGATTGCGCCCTCCACCCAGCCGTCCTGATCAGACCAAACGCTGATCCAGGCGTGATAGCCGGTCTTGCCCGCGCTGATGGGAACATAGCCGGTAACCAGCTTGCAGGGCACCCCCAAGCTGCGCAGCATACCGGTCATCAGGCCGGCATAGTCGAAGCAGATTCCCTTCTGCTCCGCCAGCACACTATCCAGCACAGGCAGATAACCGCTCTGGACGGTGGCCGCCCGCTGCTTGTCATAGGTAAAATTCTTCACCACATAGTCATAGATCTTCTCCACCAGCTTGAGGGGATCGCTCTCCTTTCCAGCCAGCTCCGCGGCCTTGGCCACCGTCTTGGGCGCGGAGGCGTAATCCACATACTGGTTGGGGCGCAGGAAGGGGGCAAACTCGTCGGTCAGTGACACGCTGAACTTCACCGACACTACCTGTGCATACTTGGTCTCGGTGGTATTCTCCATAACGGCGACGGTGTAGTCCCCGTTCCCATCAGACAAGGGGAAGGTGTACCACTTACCCGGGGTAATGTCATACTGATACTGGAGCTGAGAGGCGGCATAGGAGGGACCGCGGACCAGAACCTTCAGCCGCTTGCTGGTGGTCCCGGTAAAGTTGGCCATCACATAGCCGTCTTTGGTGTTGGAGTAGTCAATGGTCGCCCGGCTGTTCTGCTTTACCAGGGCGCCGGAGGCTTCGGGCAGGATCAGGTCGTTCAGCGCGGCAGGAGCGCCGGCCAGAGCCACCGCCTCATCCTCAATGACAAACTCCTCCAGAACCACCTGGTCCACATAAATCTCGTCCAAATTCACACCGCTGGAGGAGCTGCCGCTCCCCACTCCCTGCCCACAGCCAGCCAGCATGGCCACCGCTAAAGTCAGGGGAAGGATCCGCTTCATGATCTTCATGTTCCATACCTCATTTCTTCATCCGATCATATAAAATAGTTTCATTTCCTTACGAGGCATCCGCCCATCCCTTCTCGGAGCCTGGACGGCTTTTCCTCCTCGTATACACAGTATAGCACAGCTTCCGCCAAAACGGAAGTATTTTTTTGAAAAAATTTTTCAAATTTTTTTGTTGCATATAACCATAGCCCGATTCCGCCTCCAGCGCCTATAAAAATATTCGTTGCAAATGAGGTAAAAATATGCTATCGTAAAGAAAACGATCCCCTAGACATGCCATTTCCAAAAACAGGAGGAAGCTCTCTATGACCGCTGCCCCGCTGTCTGTACGGATGCTGGGCGGATTTTCCATCCGCCGGAATGACAACGAAATCACCATCAACGACCGCTCCCGCAAGCTCTGCCTTCTCCTCGCCTGTCTCATCCAGGAGCGAAACCGTCCCCTCCCCTACCAGGAATTGACCGACTTGCTTTGGGACGGTCCGGAGCAGGGGGTTGGCTCTCTTAACACCTTAAAGGCAATTCTTCACCGGACCCGCGCTTGTCTGGACCAGCTGGGCGGCGGCGCCGGACGGGAACTGCTTATCAGCCGGGAGGGCTGCTATCAGTGGAATCCCCAGATCCCGCTCACCTTAGACACCGAAGAATTTCCACGTCTGTGTCAGGCAGGGAGTCAAACCGATTCCGAAGAAGACCGCATCTCTCTGTGGCTGTCCGCCACAGAGCTTTACCGGGGCGACTTTCTCCCCGCTCTGGCGGGCCATCCCTGGGCCGCTGCTCAGGTTCCGCCTCTGCGGGAACGGTACTTTCAGACCGCCGCCGCCCTCCTCCCCCTTCTGGCACGCCGGGAGCGGCTGCACGAGATTGCCCATCTGACCCAGGCCGCCCTGTCCCTGGACCCCTTTCGGGAGGACCTGTGCCGCTGGCGGCTGGAGACGCTGCTCCGTTTGGACCGCCGGGATGAGGCCGCCCAGTTTTACGAGAAGTTCCACCAACAGCTGCTGTCGCAGCGGGGTGTTTTGCCCTCGTCCGACCTGCGGCAGCTGTATCAGCAGGCCCGGCGGGACTGGGACCCCAGAGCCATCTCCCCCGTCACTTTACAGGAGCAGCTCAGTGATTCCCCAGGGAATGGGGCGTTCCTGTGTGAATTTGACTTTTTTCGCGCCATCTGCTGCACCCTCTCCCGGATGGCGGAGCGGACCGGAACTCCGCCCCACGTTGTGCTGATCTCCCTGTCTGGAGAGGAAAACGCCGGCCTGGCCAAACATAGTCTGGATCGGGCCATGGACAATCTGGAGACCATCATTGGTGCGCGGCTGCGCCGGGGAGACGCCTTTGCCCGGTGCAGCGCCTCCCAATTTGTACTCCTCCTGCCCCATGCTAACTATGAGGACAGCCAGATGGTCTCCAGCCGCATCACCCGAGCCTTTGCCCGGCAATATCCCCATTCCCCTGCGCTGCTTCAGGTCTCGGTTCAGCCTCTGCTGTCCTCCTTGCCCTCATAAAAATAACAAACCTCCCCAGCGAGAGCTGGGGAGGTTTTCGCTTCATTTTCGATTATGTTTGATTATTCCAGCGATACCCTGGACCGTCCGAACAAGGATCAGCCCAATGGCAGCCAGGGGCAGGATACAACCAATAAACATTTCAAACCATCCTATAACCGTCCACCCCATTGTCTGTCTCCTTCCTCAACCGGCATCATCGATCCCGCAGTTTAAACTTCTTCACCTGAGCCTCCATAATCTTCACCTGGCTGAACAGCTCGGAACTGACCGCAGCCGACTCCTCGCTGCTGGCCGAGTTGCTCTGAACCACGGCAGAAATCTGTCCGATGCCCTCGGTGACCTGGGCAATGGACTCGGCGTCGTTCTCCACCGCCGAAACAATGTGGCCCATGGCTGCGTTGGAGCGGTTTACCAGTTCCAGCACCTTGCCCAAGGTAACGGATACGCTGGTGACAATCTTGCTTCCCCGGCTGGTGGCCTGGACCGAGTTTTCAATCAGGCCCTTGGTGGCTTTGGCAGCCTCATCAGACTTGGAGGCCAAATTGCGTACCTCGTCAGCCACCACAGCAAAGCCCTTTCCGGCTGCCCCGGCGCGGGCGGCCTCCACGGCGGCGTTCAAAGCCAGAATGTTGGTCTGGAAGGCAATGTCCTCAATCGTAGCGATGATTTTTTCAATCTGCTGGGAGGCTTCGGTGATGTCCTTCATAGCGGCCACCATCTCCTCCATCTGCTGGCTGCTCAGATTCACCTGCTCACCGGTCTGGCGGGCATTCTCCCGGGCCTCTCCGGCGGTCTCCACATTCTGGGCAGTACTCTTGGACAGGCTGTCCAGGGTGGCATACAGCTCTTGCACTGCGCTGGCCTGCTCTGTGGCCCCCTGGGCCAGGGTCTGGGCGCCGTTAGACAGTTGCTCCGCATTGCCCGACACCCGCAGCTCCGCCTGATAGATCTGGGAAATGGTGGCAGATAGATTCGAGGTCAGGCTGTCGATCGACTCCTCAATAGAGCGGAAATCTCCGATAAAGGGGGTGGCGGTTTTTGTATTAAAGTTCCCCTGAGCCAGCTGCTCCATCACCCGGTTCAAGTCCCAGATATAGCTGCGAATCAGCTCCATCGACTTGGACAGCGTCTTGGCCATATCGCCCAGCTCATTGTCCGAGCTGTAATCCAGCGCCAAGTCCAGCTGCCCATCCTGCAGGGGCTGAACCTTCCGGGTGATATGTAAAATGGGGGCAAGGACGTGCTTCAGCACATAGATCACCAGACTGATCAGGCAGAACAGCGCCAGCACCAGACAGACCGCAGTAATCCCCTGCATCCACATAATGGTGGATTGCATCTGGTCAAGGGACGCCTGATTGATGGTGGACGCCCGATCAATCACCTGGTCCAGCTTAGCCACCAAATTGGTGAGGTTGGTCTGGATGGTGGTCTGATAGTACTCCTGGGCCCGGGCCGGGCTGGAGGCCATCAGCTGCTGTGCCTCTCCCACCGACTGATGCAACGCCTTATGCATGGGCTTGATCTCATCCCGCAGGGCCAGGATCTGTGCGTCATCGGTTCCGGCCTCGCCGTAGACCCACTTGCCCAGTACGCACTGGGTATCGTCGGTGCCGGGGAAGGTCCCGTTGGCATACAGTGCGTTGCTCAAGTTAATGGACCAGAGATAGTGGCCAATCTTCGCATCCTTGGCGTTGTTCAGCACGGCGACCGATTCGGCGCTGTCCTTCTGCATCCCCTTGATCCTCAGGATATTGAACGTGGTCACCCCGCTAAAGAGCAGGATAGAAACCAACGCCGCCGCAACCCGGATAAACACGGTCCTTTTGATACTATTCCGCATAAATAACATCCCCACTTCTTTTTCAATGCCGAATTCGGCTCATATGATCGTTTCCAGTATATCACAACAAAACAGCCCTTTGCAATACCTTTCTTCCATTTCCAGAAAAATCCCAACTGCGCGGATACGGCCGCTTTTTCCGCCGCTACTCCTCTTGAAAGAGCAGGCTGAGCCGGGTCCGCCGAAGCTCCTGATCCAGCACGTTTTGAATCCGCGACAATTCCCGGCTCATCGCACATTCCTCCACACTGCGGTTTTCACACTGATAGCCGGCCTGCTGGCAGCGATTGATCACCATTCCGCTCCCCATCGCTTGAAACAGCTCCCACAGATTCAGCTGTTCGCAGGGCTTGCCCAGCAAATATCCCCCATTGGGCCCCCGCCGGCTGTCCACCAGTCCGGCAGCATGGAGCTGCTTCAAAATCTTCAGCGTAACCGCTTTGGGCATATGCTCCCGCTGGGCAATCTCGCCAGCGGACAGCTGTTCCTCCTGATACAGCGCCCGCATAATCCGCAGGGCATAATCCATTTCCCGGGTCATCAGCAAGTGGATCCCTCCTTTGTCTCTCCGTCCCGGAGGTCATAGGCTTTGCTGCTATTATACCACAATTGGCTCTTATTTCAATATATAGGAATATCTCCTTATTTTTGCCGCAGGCGCGAACTTCTGCGGAGGGCTTTTTGACAAGCGGAAAAGACACGCCGAAGGGCGTGTCTTTTGGCGTTCTGTCCCGTCCTCTGGGCTTCACCGGGCCAGCAGTTTTTTCATCCCCGCTTCGATTCCCTCCACCGTCAGGGAAAACATGGGGAACAGGCTTTCAATCTGGTCATAGCTCTCGGTCCACTCACCGCCCCACTCCGGCCGGTCACCGGGGTTGAGCCAGACCGCCCGGCGGTAATGCTCCCGCAGGCGGTGCAGGCAGTCCAGGCCGCTGGAGGGTTCCCCTTCCCGCTGACTGGGGAAGGGGTCGAAGATCTCATGGGGCGACATCTGGGCGTCCCCCACAAAAATCAGCTTGTACTCCGGGGAGAGATTGGACAGCACCCAGCTCACCGGCACCGCCTTGCCCGGGTTTAGGGTGGGATCGTGGTACAGCCGGGTATAGGGGCAGTTGTGAAAGTAATAGATCTTCAGGTCCTTAAAGTGGCCCGACTTGGACACCGCTTGAAACAGTGCGGAGCACAGCTGGGCATAATGGTCCATCGACCCGCCGGAATCCATCAAAAGCAGCACCTCCACCGTATTTTGCCGGGGCTTTTTATAGCGCACCTTCAGCATCCCGGCGCTGGCAGCAGTGTCGCGGATGGTGGCGTCCACGTCAAACTCGTCCGGGGGCAGATCCACCAGCCCGGAGAACTGCCGCAGCCGGCGCAGGGCCACCTGGAGCTGCCGGGTATCCAGGGTGTTATCCGAGCGAAAATCCCGGTATCGCCGCTCCCCCGCCACCCGGAAGGCCCGCCGGTTCCGGGACCGTCCTCCCGCCCGGATGCCCACCGGCGACAGCCCCAGATTGCCAAAGATGGACATACCGTGGGTGCCCACCCAGTAATTGCCGCAGTTGTGCTGCTCCCGCTGCTCATGCTTCCGCTCCTGAAAGAGCGTTTCAATCTCCAAGACGGACAGGGTTTCATTCAGCTCCGCCTGCTGCGCATCATACTCCCCCATGGGACCGTTGGGCCTGTCCAGCCAGTTCAGCAGCTCCTGAGACACCTCCTGGTGAAAGGGAATGTCCCGAAAATAGTCCAGAAATGCCCGGTCAAACGCGTCGAAATCCGCCTCGCTTTTCACCAGCAGACAGCGGCACAGGTGGTAGAAGCCGGTAAAGCCGGCTTGGTGAAGATTGGCATTCAGGGCTTGAACCAAGGACATCCACTCAGACAGGGAGACCTTCAGCCCCCGGCTGCGTAGCAGATCTAAAAAATCCTCAAACATGGCTCACCGCCAGCTGCGCCGCAGCATGTCGATATCCTCATTCTTTTTCAGCAAAACCCCCAGATATGGGACCTCCTTGACGATGCGGCTCACCTCCGCCCCTCCATGCTGGAGGGCTTGAATCCAGTCGATAATCTCACTGGTGGAGGGTTTTTTCTTAATCTGGGGCAGATTTCGGATCTTATAAAATGCCTCCAGCACCTGGGTCAGCAGTTTCTCCCCGATGTCGGGGTAGTGGACCCGGACAATCTCTGCCATCAGCTCCTTGTCCGGGAACTCGATATAGTGGAAGACGCACCGCCGCAGGAAGGCGTCGGGCAGTTCCTTTTCGGCGTTCGAGGTAATGATGACCACCGGACGGTGGCTAGCCCGGATGGTGCGGCCTGTCTCCGGAATGTGGAACTCCATCCGGTCCAGTTCCCACAGCAGGTCGTTGGGGAACTCCAGGTCCGCTTTGTCAATCTCGTCAATGAGGAGGATCACCGGTTCTTCGGCGGTAAACGCCTCCCCCAGCTTGCCCAGCTTGACGTACTTTTCGATGTCGTCCACGCCCTGGCCGCCGAACTGGCTGTCATACAGGCGCTGCACCACATCGTAGACATACAGGCCGTCCTGGGCCTTTGTGGTGGACTTAATATTCCAGATAATCAGCTTTTTGCCCAACGCCTGGGCAATGGCCTCAGCCAGCATGGTCTTGCCGGTGCCCGGCTCCCCCTTGATGAGCAGGGGCTTTTCCAGTACCATGGCAATGTTGGCCGCCCGGAGCAGTTCCTCGGACGCCACATAGTTCTGGCTTCCTTTAAATTCCTGCATTGTTTTCACCTTCGCCTTTCTCAACCCCAATCTTCTGCTATCTGCGGATAAAAAACGCAGTTGGGGTTTTTCTGTGTCTGTGTGAACCCTATCATACCTGACTTCCCCCCAGGTTTCCAATAGAAGTTTTCTATTTTACGATTGAAACCACAAATTACCATGCTGAATTTTTTCCCGTTTATCCCCCCGTCCCCCGCTTGTTTTTGGCGAACTCACACAAAAAGAGTGTTCCGGTTTTGACGATTATTCCAAAGAGGAACTGCCGCAAAAAAATCTATGCAGAAAAACAATCATTGCATGAAGTTTTGGTAATGGACTAGTAGGGCACATCGAATATAAAATCAATATAACAACGCAAGGATATTTGGTGATATCACCAATGCTTACTTCATTTTTTGGAAAAGGAGGAAAGACCCTATGCCCAGACAGTTTTCCCTGGCTTACCTCACCACGCCGGGCGTTGATCCGGTGGAGCAGATCAAAATTGCCAGCCAGGCCGGCTACGACTATGTAAGCCTGCGCACCATCCCGATGGGCCAGGAGTGCGAGCCCCAGGTCTGCCTGGAACATAACCCGGTTCTGACCGGGCAGATCCGGCAGACCTTGAAAGACTGCGGTATGAAGCTCTTCGACATTGAGCTGCTCCGCATCCGGGAGGACCTGCCCGCCGACTATCGCGCCGCCTTTGAAAAGGGTGCGGAGCTGGGAGCCACCCAGGTACTGACCAGCGTATGGACCCGTGACCGCAGTCTGGCGGTAGACCGGTACGGCGCGTTCTGCGAACAGGCCGCCCAGTTTGGCCTGACCCTCAACCTGGAGTTCCCCATTGTATCCGAGCTCACCTCCATGCAGGAGGCGATGGAGCTGCAAGACAAGGTGGGCGCTTCCAACCTTAAAATTTTAATGGATATGATCTACGTCCACAAGACCGGCGTCACCCCGGAGGACATAAAAGCGGCAGACCCCAGCCGCTTCGGCGTCATCCACCTGTGTGACTGGCCCGCAGACATGGCCGGCCGGCAGGATATCGAAGTGGTTCGGGGCGGCCGGGCCTACTGCGGCCAGGGCGTGGTGGACCTGAAGGGCATTTTGCAGGCTCTGCCGGAGAATGTGTGCTCTCTGGAGCTGCCCAATTTGGACGAGATTGCGCTCCGCGGCCGGGCCGGCCACGCTGCCCGCTGCCTGGAGACCGCCAAGGAGTTCTTCGCTGCCAACCAGCTGTAAGCATGCAGGTTTCCTAAAATCCCATGAAAAATCCACATAGAAAAGAGGTCAAACCCATGAAGGTCGATATCAACACCAAACTCATCACCCTCATCGGCACCCCCCTGAGCCAGTCCTTTGCCGCCCGGATGCAGAACACAGGCTACGAGGCCGCCGGGCTGAATATGCTCTATTTTTACACCGAGGCGGACAAGGAGCACCTGGGCGACATTGTAAACGGCATCCGCCATATGAACTTCGCCGGCTTTGCCGTCACCAAGCCCAACAAGGTGCGGGTGCTGCGGTACTTAGACGAGCTGGACCCCCTGTGCCAGAAGATGGGGGCCAGCAACACCGTGGTCAAGACCCCCGAAGGCAAGCTGGTGGGCTACAACACCGACGGCGTGGGCTTTTACACCTCCCTCACTCAAGAGGGAGGCATCCAGGTGGACCAGTCCGTCTTCTTCTGCTTCGGCGGCGGAGGAGCCGGACGGGCCATGTGCTCCATTTTGGCCTACCATGGCGCCCGGAAGATCTACATCACCGACATCTTTGAGCCCTGCGCCAAGTCTTTGGTGGCCGACATCAACGAAAACTTCGCCCCTGTGGCCGAGTTCGTCCACCACGGCGACTTCTCCAAGCTGGCCGCCTGCAACGTGATTCTCAACGCCAGCGGCATCGGCATGGGACAGCACATCGGCGAGACTCCTCTGCCCAAGGAGTACATCCAGCCCAGTCAATTCTTCTTCGATGCCTGCTATAACCCGGACAAGACCCAGTTCTTGCTGGACGCCGAGGAGAAGGGCTGCAAGATTCTCAACGGTCTGGGCATGTCTTTGTATCAAGGCGCGGCCCAGATCGAGCTATGGACGGGGAAAAAGGCTCCGGTGGAGGCCATGCGTCAGGAGCTGCTGAAGATCGTCGCTGAGCAGCAGTAACCGAACGGGCATCAAAACGGCATGCCGTTTTGTCCCGGTGGGCTATGCCCGCCGGGAGCGAAAAAAGAACAAGGAGGCAAAACATGAAAGTACTCAAATGGCTGGACGATCACTTTGAGGAGTTCTTCCTGGTGATCCTGCTGGTCCTGATCTCCTGTGTCAGTCTGGCGCAGGTCACCTTCAAGAAGCTCCCCTTCCTGACCGCCCTCACCTGGTCGGAGGAGTTCAGCAAGTTTATGTGGATCTGGACCGTGTTTCTCTCCCTGCCCTACACCATCCGCAAAGGCAGTATGCTCCGGGTAAGCGTCCTGCTGGACACCATGCCCCAGGTGGCCCGCAAGGTCATCAACCTCCTGGTGGACCTGATTGTTATGTTCTGTATGGGCCTGCTGGCCTACTACTCCTACGGTGTGATTTTCGGCACCAGCGGCATTATGGCCAGCGGCGAGGCTTCCACCGCTATGCAGTGGCCCATGTGGATTGTCTACTGTGTGATGCTGGCCGGCTATGCTCTGGCCGCTCTGCGGGCCTTTCAGCAGGCGGTTATCCATATCATGCACTTCGGCGAGAAAGAACTGACCACCCTTGAGCAGACCATGCAGGACGCCGCGGAAGAGGCGTCCATGGCCAAGAATGCGGAAGGAGGAAAGCACTGATGGCAGCGTTAGTCGTATTCGTTGTATTCCTGGTGGGCATTGTCCTTTCCGTCCCCATCGCGGTCAGCATGATCCTGGGCTCGATCACCCCCATTTTCCTGATGGAAGCGGGCGGCTCCATCCCCCAGCTCATCAACAACACCTTCGGCGGCGCCAACTCCAGCCCCATCCTGGCGGTCCCCCTGTTCATCCTGGGCGGCGTCATCATGGCGGAGGGCGGCATCTCCAAAAAGCTGTTTAACTTCTTCGCCTATTTTGTCGGCCGGCTTCCCGGCGGCCTGCCCTGCGCCGTGATCCTGACCTGCCTGTTCTATGGCGCCATCTCCGGCTCCGGCCCGGCCACCACCGCCGCCGTGGGCTCTATGTGTATCCCCTTCCTGGTCAGCCTGGGCTATGACCGGCAGTGGAGCGCCGGCCTGGTCGCAGTGGCCGGCGGCCTGGGCGTTATCATCCCGCCCTCCATTCCCTTTGTGCTCTATTCTCTGGCCACCAACGTGTCCGCCGGCAATCTGTTCCTGGCCGGCGTTATCCCCGGCATCCTCATCGGCCTGTTCCTGATGATCTATGCCGTGATCTACTGCGTGCGCAAGGGCGAGGACCGGGTCCGGATCAACGCCAAGATGGAGGAGCTCTACACCCTAGGGCTGGGCAAGGTGTTTCTGGACAGCGTGTGGGCTCTGCTTTGCCCCGTCATCATCCTGGGCGGCATCTACTCCGGCGCGTTCACTCCCACAGAGGCCGCCTGCATCTCTGTGTTCTACGCCCTGATTGTCTCCCTGTTTATCTACCGCTCCATCACCCTCAAGGACATCCTGCCCTTCCTGTGCAACGCCGTTAAGACTTACGGCGGCCTGGCCTTTGTGCTGGCCTTCGCCACCGCCTTCGGCCGTGTGCTGACCCTAACCCGTGCCAACCGCGAAGTCGCCAAGTTCATTACTACCAACTTCCACACCAGCTTCTCCGTGCTCACCATCCTGGTGCTGATCTTCCTGGTGCTGGGCATGGTTATGGACACCGGCCCCGCCATCGTCATTCTGGGTCCTGTGCTGCTGCCCGCCGTCCAGGAACTGGGTGTCAACGAGGTTCACTTCGGCGTGATTCTGGTCTGCTGTCTGTCCATCGGCCTGGCCACACCTCCCTTCGGCCTGGACCTGTTCGTGGCCGGCAATCTGGCGGAGGAACCCCCCATGTCCGTGGCCAAGAAGGCGCTCCCTTTTATTATCGCCTTCCTGCTGGCCCTGGCCCTGATCGTCTACATACAGCCCATCAGCACCCTGCTGGTGGACCTCTTCGGAGTGTAAGTCCTGTTGTTCATCTCCGCCTTTGAACCGGGGCAGAGTGACAAATAAAAGCATTCATTTCACGAAATATGAATTAGGAGGAAAGAACATGAAAAAACTTACTGCACTCATCCTGGCTGGCGCCATAACGCTGTCCCTGGCCGCCTGCGGAGGCAACAACGGTGCCGGCAGCGGCGGCAATGGCAGCAGTAACGGCACCGGCGGCAATGCCGACGACGGGAAGTACGCCAGCCTGGATCCGGTAACTCTGACCGGCGCCACCTCTGCGTCGCCGGGCGCTGCCGGCGAACAGGTGGGCCTGCTCATCGCCGAGAAGCTGAATGCCATTACCGGCGGACAGCTGGTCCTGGATTACTACACCAACGGCGACCTGGGGGACGACGCCACCATTCTGCGCAACCTGCAAAACAACGACATCCAGCTGGTAATTGCTCAGACCGCCCCCTATGTGGCTTTCGTGCCGGATACCGCTGTGTTCGATCTGCCCATGGTGTTTGCCCAGTATGACGCCGCCACCATCGACAAGGTGCTCAACGGCGATTCCGAATTTAACCAGAAGCTGGGCGAGTCCTTCAACAACGCCGGTATGCAGCTGATGGGCATTCTCCAGGGCGCTACGTTCCGTCTGACCACCGCCAACCGCGACCTGAGCAGCCTCTCCGACTTCAACGGCATGCTCATCCGCACCATGGAGAACAACAACCACATGGCGTTCTGGAAGGCCCTGGGCGCTCAGCCCTCCCCCATGACCTGGAGCGACGTGTACTTTGCCCTTCAGTCCCGCAACATTGAGGCGGAGGAGAACGCCGCCGACACCATTGTGGGCGCCAACCTCCATGAAGTTCAGGATTACCTGGCCTGCACCAACCACATCCTGTATGCCAACGTGATCAGCATGAACAAGGACGCCTGGGACAGCCTGGACCCCTTGTATCAGGAAGCGCTTGAGCAGGCCATCCGCGAGGCCCTGGCCGAGATCGGCGCCGAGCTGGCCAACATCGACGCGGAGAACAAGACCACCCTGTGTGAGAACAGCGGCAGCAACAACATGACCCTTATCGAGTATGACAACGATTTCTTCGCCGAGGTTCTCGCTCTGCCCGCCGTACAGGACCTGTATAAGAACATCGACGACCAGGTCAACGGCCTGGGCACCATCCTCCAGAACGAGCTGGCAGGCTGATTCCCCCTCGCACAGAAGATACCGCATATTCGGGCCGGCGGCGTCGCCTTGACGGCGCCGGCCCATTTTCCGCATCCGCCCTCCTGCGCCGTTGGGAGCCGTGGAGGCGACCCGTAAAACGTATGGAGGAGCCGTTATGGAGACAAAACCAAGCGGACAGGCTTTCGGGCTGTTGTTCGTTACCTTTTTTATCTGGGGCAGCGTCTATGTTGGGGGCAAACTCATTGCCCAGGACCTGCCCCCCGCCCTGGTGGCCTGCCTGCGGTGCGTCACCGCTATGGTCCCTCTGCTCTGGATGGCCCGGAAGCATCTGGGGACAAACATCCAGCGGGAGGACTGGAAATACCTTATTCTCATCGGTATTCTGGGCTATTTTTCCACCTTTTTTCTGATTCAGCTGGGCATCTCCCTCACGGGTGCCACCATGGCCTCCCTGATTAATGCTCTGAACCCGGTCTCGGTCACCATCCTAGCCGCCTTGCTGCTCAAGGAGCATATCACCCCGGTCAAGCTACTCTGTCTGGCTCTGGCCCTGGCGGGCACGGTGGTCATCACCCGGGGGGCGGGCAGTCAGAGCGAACTTCTGGGAATGGCTGCGGTGCTCCTTTCTGTCATCACCTGGGGCTTCGCCTCGGTGTATATGCGTCGGCTCACCGCCAAATATCCCGCCATTTTGATCACTACCTATGGCATGGCCATCGGTCTGCTCCTCCACATCCCCGCCGGTATTCTCTCCGCAGCCACCCAGCCGGTGGTCTTCTCCCCCAAAACAGGGCTGATTATTCTATATTTGGGCATCTTTGGCTCCGGCGCAGCCCAATACACTTGGACCAAATGCCTCTCCCTCCTGCCCGCCAGCACCTGCTCTCTGTTTTATCCCCTCCAGCCCGCCTTCTCCGCCCTGCTGGGCGCCGCGCTGCTGAAGGAGGCCTTCACCCCCACCTTTTTGGTTGGCCTGCTCCTGATCTCCCTGGACGTGGTTCTAAGCGCCTGGGAAGCGAAGAAATCTCCAAAATCCCGGGAAATCCTCCAAAAAAAGTTTGCTTATTTTTCCAAAATGATGGATAATAGAAGATAGAAAATTTGGAATGAAGGGGTGGAACTATGAATCTGCGGCAGCTGTACTATTTTAAAGCCATTGCCGAACTGGAACACTATACACGGGCGGCGGAAAAACTGTATGTCAGCCAGTCCAGCCTAAGCCACGCCATCCAGGAACTGGAGGCTGAGCTGAATGTAGAGTTTTTTGTCAAGCGCGGCCGCAATGTGGAGCTGACCAAATACGGCCAGCTCTTCCTCCCCTATGTTCAGCAGACTTTGGAGACTCTGGAGACGGGCATTGCCACCCTGTCCGACTACATCAACCCCAACACGGGTACGGTGGTGATGGCCGGCTTCCCCTCCCTGGCCCAATTTGCCCCGGACATTATTGTCCGCTATGTGTCCGAGACCAACCGGATAGACGTGCGCCTCCAGTTCAACCAGGAGGCCACCTATGCCCAGCTGCGGGAACAGCTGCTGGCCGGCCAGGTGGATTTAATCTTTGCCACCGAAGTGGACGACCCCCGAGTGGCCACCTCTTACATCGGGGACCACCAGATTGTCCTGCTGGTCCCGCTGGGCCACCGTCTGGCCCGCCACGACCAGGCCGACCTGCGGGAACTGGACGGGGAGGACTTCATTGCCTTCGACACCAACTGCCAGCTCCGGGGCGTCACCGATCAGATCTTTCAATCGCTGGACATTCACCCCAACATCACCATGGAAACCGCCCAGGACCTGATTATCTACGGTCTTGTGGCGGCCAGCCACGGGGTGTCCATTATCCCCTATCCCTTGGGCGGCGCACCCTACAACACCAAGATAATCCGCATTGCCAACGACATCCCGCCCCGCCGGCTCTACCTGCAATGGAACAAGGGGCAGTATCTGCCCCCAGCCGCGGAGTATTTTCGGGATTTTATCATCCGCAGCGGCGAGGTCTTCACCCAATTTCTGCAAAAGAATCATCCCAACTTGTTTTAACATCCTGTCACACAGCACAACGGAGGCGGAAACGCCTCCGTTTTTTCTGGAAAAATCCGCCTCTCCCCTCCGAAATCTATGGTCAAAATAGAACAGTAAATGAAAACAGGATATTGGACAAAAGTGCCCCTTTATACTATTATTTTATTAAGCAGAACACCGAAAGAGCAGGGATAACAGGGGTTTTTTCCGGGCGGCTGGGCAGATGTCCTGCCAAAATCCGAGAAGCCAATCATGTCCCTTTTCGATTGGTCAACAACAAACTACAAAAACAGGAGGAATTTACTTATGAGCAAAAAGCTGGTATCCGATCTCATCGTTGACTATCTGGCCCGCCGGAACGTGGAGTATGTCTTTGGCCTGTGCGGTCACACCGTAATCGGCATGCTGGACGCCTTCCACCGCAACCCCAAGGTGAAGTACATTTCCAACCGCCACGAGGCTGTGGCCTCCACCGCCGCCGACGGCTACGCCCGCCTGACCCACAAGGCCTCCGTGGTCATGTGCCACCTGGGCCCCGGCCTGACCAACGTCCTCACCGGTGTGGCCAACGCCTCCTTCGACTCCATCCCCATGGTGGTCATCGCCGGCGACGTGCCCAGCTACTACTTCGGCCGTCACCCCCATCAGGAGGTCAATATGCACGCCGACGGCGACCAGTACAAGATTCTGGAGCCTGTCTGCAAGCGCTGCTGGCGTATTGACGACGTAGAGGCTCTGCCTTACATCATGGATAAGGCTTTCCGCATGGCCGAGTCCGGCCGCCCCGGCCCCGTCCTCATCGACGTTCCCATGGACATGTTCTCTCGGGAGATGGAGGAGGAGCTGTGGTCCCGCACTTACAAAGACAGCCACGTCACCATGCGTCCCGCGCTCGACCCCGCCGCGGTCAAGGCCATTGCCGAGAAGCTGGTCAACGCCGAACACCCCGTCCTCCACGCCGGCGGCGGCATTCTGCTGGCGCAGGCTTCCGAAGAGCTGGCCGCTCTGGCCGAGTTCCTGGACATCCCTGTGTCCCGCACCCTGATGGGCCAGGGCTGCCTGTCCGACCGCCACCCCCTGATGATCGGCCAGACCGGCTTCTGGGGCATGGAGTTCACCCACTCCTTCACCGTCAACGCTGACGTCATCCTGGGCCTGGGCACCCGTTTTGCCGAGGCGGACAGCTCCAGCTGGTATCAGGGCGTCACCTTTGACCCCGACAAGACCACCTTCCTTCAGATCGACATTGACCCCACCGAGATCGGCCGGAACTACCCTGTAGAGATTGGCGCCATCGGCGACCTAAAAATTGGGTTGGCCCAAATTCTGGAAGAGGCCAAAAAGATCTGTCCCGAGGGCAAGAAGCGCCCCGGCCTGCGGGAAAAAATCGCTGAGGCCAAAGCCGCGTTTAAGGCTTCTAACCAGGCCATCTCCGAGGATGCCCGCTTCCCCATGACCCCCCAGCGCATCCTGCGGGATGTAAAGGCGGCCATCCCCGAGGACGCTGTGATCTTCACCGATGTGGGCTGGAACAAAAACGGTGTCGCGCAGCAATTTGATATCACCGTCCCCGGCACCATCCACCACTCCTCCGGTCTGGCCACCATGGGCTTCGGCGCCTCCGCCGTTCTGGGCGGCAAGCTGGCCGCGCCCGACCGCATCTGCCTGACCCTCACCGGCGACGGCGGCTTCGGTGTCAACCCCACCTGTCTGGCCACCGCTGTGGAGCAGGGCATTGCCTGCACCTGGGTCGTGATGAACAACTCCGCCTTCGGCACCATCGCCGGTCTGGAAAACGCCAACTATCAGACCAAGTTCGGCACCGTATTCCACACCCCCGACGGCCAGCCCTACACCCCCTGCTGGGCCGATGTGGCCCGCGCCTATGGTGTAGACGCCATCCGCTGTGAATCCGCTGAGGACTTCCTGCCCGCCATGGAGAAGGCCATTGCCGCCAACAAAGCGGGAAAACCCTTCCTGGTAGAAGCTCCCATGGAAAATATCGTGGTACCCACCCCCGGCTGCTGGAACATCAACGACATTTATTCCCCCAACGAGCTGGTCAAGGAGGGCAAACTGGTCCAAAAGGAGAACGGCCAGTACGTCGCTCCCAGCCACTCCAAGTCCCACAACGCCAAGTAAGTGGTTAATTTACAGACTTTTCTCTCTTTCTTCCTTCCCCCAAAGAAAGCGGAGGCGTCCCAATTTGGACGCCTCCGCTTTCTTTGCCTGACTTCTGTAGGGATTGATCCCTGGCTGCACTGCCAAACTCAGTTTAATGGGAACAATTTTAACTCGCCTTGCCGCTGTTTTTCACATGAACTGCACCGGAACTATGACCGCAAATCGGGCTTTATACGTTCTGCGGTTTCAGCACAGCGGTCTGCTTTTCCACTTTAGGGGTAAGCTCCAAGGCGGAGCCGGGGTACTCCTTCCCATCGTTACGCAGGGCGGTGAAGTCCGCCAGGGGCCCGATCACGTCATAACCGAAGCCCGCGCCCCGGTAGTGCATGGGGATAACCACGGTGGGAGAGAGCTCATCGGCCAAGGCGCTGGCTTGGGCGGCATCAATGGTGTAGTAGCCTCCCACGGGGATCAAGAGGGCGGTGAGTCCCCGGAGCTTGTCCTTTTGCTCCGCTGTCAGCTCACATCCTAGGTCGCCCAGATGGGCCACCCGGCACTGGCCATCGTCCAGGATGTGGATGATGTCGCTCCCCCGGAGCGCCCCCTGCTGGTCGTCGTGCCAGGTTTCGATGGTCTCCACGGTAAAGGGAGAGGTTCCGCCCTGGCGCAGAGTGACGCACTCCACCGCCCCGTGGTCCTTGTGTCCATGGCTGCACAGCACCCGGTCTGCTGTCTCCCGGACAGGCCGGTAGCCTGGTACGCTTCCCTCGGCATAGGGGTCCAGGATGATGGAGTATCCCTCGGATTCTACCTTGAAACAGGAATGGCCCAGCCAAGTGAGTTTCATAATCATCCCTCCTTTTGATGTTATCCGTTCTATTATGTGGTTTCTTCCAAATAATCCACCGCAAACTGGACGTAGATGCCAGCACCGCTCCAGAGAACCGACTCATCCACATCAAAGGCGGGATGATGGTGGATGTACTCTGTCCCACAGCTGGAGTCCTTAAAGCCCAGGTAGCCATATACGCCGGGAATGTGCTCCATATAGACGCTGAAGTCCTCCGCACCCATCATCTTGTTCAGAGAGACCAGACAGTCCTCGCCCATAATCTTTTTGGCTGCGTTCTGAGACAGGCGGTTCAGATCCTCCTGATCGTTAATCAGAGGACTGGGACCGAAGTAGTAGTCGCAGTCGGCGGTACAGCCATAGCCCTGAACCACATTGGTCACAACATCCTGAATGCGCTGAGGCATACTGTTGCGGAAGTCCCGGTCAAAGGCCCGGACGGTGCCCACCAGCTCCACATGGTCGCACAGAATATTCTCCTTGGTGCCGCCGTTCATCATCCCCACCGATACCACCAGACTGTCCAAGGGGTTGACCACCCGGCTGGGCAGAGACTGGAGGGCCATCACGGCGGCGGCGGCAGCCAGAATAGCGTCGTTTCCCTGATGGGGGGCGCTGCCATGAGCGGCTTTGCCGTGGATTTGGATGGTGAAGCGGTCGGAGCAGGCCATGCGGCCGCCGGCCTCAAAGTTGGCCTTTCCTTTGTCAAGCGCGGACCAGACGTGCATTCCAAAGATGGCGTCCACTCCCTCCAGGGCGCCCCGCTTCACATACTCCTCCGACTTGCGGCCGATTTCCTCCGCCATCTGGAAGATGAGTTTGACAGTACCCTTCAGCTCATCCCGGTGGGCCCAGAGGATCCGGGCGGCTCCCAGCAGCATGGCGGTGTGGCAGTCGTGGCCGCAGGCATGCATCACACCGGGGTTGACGCTGCAATAGCTCTTGCCCGGGTTCTCCTGGATGGGCAGGGCGTCGATATCCGCCCGGAGCATGACGGTTCTGCCGGGCTGACCACCTTGAATGGTGGCCACACAGCCGGTGATGCCCTCAAAGGTTTGGACGGGAATTCCCATACCATCCAGCTGCTCCTTGATGAAGCGGGTAGTCTCCACCTCCTGTTCGCCCACCTCCGGGTGGGCATGGAGCCAGCGGCGGCACTCAATGATATAGGACTCCTGTTCTTTGGCAAGTGTCTTAATCTCCATCACTTCGCACCTCCCGCAGTTTTCTCCAGATAGTCGGCGGCAAACTGGGCATATTGGGCGGCGCCGACATGGAGAATGGTCTCGTTGATCTTGAATTTCTCATTATGGACCGGGTGGACGCTGCCGGTCTCCTCGTCATAGCAGCCCAGGAACACAAACAGAGAGGAGGGAATCTTCTCCATCAAATAGGAGAAGTCCTCACTGCCGGTAGCCGGGGGCGTGGTGGCAAGAATTTCTTCGCCATACAGCTTCCGGGCGGCGTCACGAGCAATGTCGTTGAGCGCTGTGTCATCGTTGCGCACCGGGGGTTCCAGGTAGTTGTATTCCAGCTCTGCGGTACAGCCCATGGCGGAGGCGGTGGTCTCCACAATGCGCTGGATGTTCTCCGCCGCCAGCCTGCGGGCCTCCGGACCATGAGCCCGGACGGTGCCTTCCAAAACGGCGGTGTCGGTGATGATGTTGAACTGAGTGCCGGCGCGGATCTTACCCACCGTCACCACCAGCATGTCCCGGGGGTCGCTGATTCGGCTGACCACAGTCTGGAGGGCCATAATGATGGCGCTGGCGGCCACAATGGCGTCCTTGCCGATGTTCGGGGTAGAGCCATGGCAGGACACACCGTGGACGGTAATCTTGAAATTGTCACAGCTGGCCATCAGTGGGCCGTCCTGGATACACAGCTTGCCGTTGGGTGCGGACAGCCATACATGCATCCCCATAGCGGCATCTACGTCCTTGAGGTGGCCTTTGTCCCAGTAGTAATGACTGCCGATAAAGACCTCTTCGCCAGACTGGAACAGCAGCTTGACGGTGCCGCTCAGCTCATCCCGGCTCTCCCAAAGCAGCTGGGCCGCACCCAGGAGCATGGAGGCGTGGCAGTCGTGGCCGCAGGCGTGCATCACGCCGGGGGTTTGGCTCTGAAAGTCCACACCGCTGTTCTCCTGGATGGGCAGGGCGTCGATATCCGCCCGGAGCAGAACTGTTTTGCCGGGTTTGCCGCCTTGGATGGTAGCGATGCAGCCGGGGTAGTCCTCAAAGGTCTGGACGGGAATCCCCAGAGCCTGGAGCTGGCTTGTCAGATAGGCGGTGGTTTCCGTTTCCTTTAGAGAGAGCTCCGCATGTTGGTGCAGATAGTGCCGGTGGGCAATGATCGCGTCACTAAGCTGGGACGCACGTTGTGCATAGTCCATGGGCAAAGACTCCTTTCAATTTAAATAAGGCCTAAACGGCCCGAACCATTGCTGATCCGGGCCGTTTTTCGGAATGGATTCGGCCGTTAGCCGGCCAGGTAGATGCCGCCGCCGGGGCCAAGGGGCAGATTAAACACAACCCATACAATGACCTGGAGAATCCAGACCACCGCGAAGCAGGCGGAGAAGGGGATCATGTTGGCGATGACGCTGCCCAGACCGGCCTCCTTGTCATACTTGCGGGCATACCCCAGGATGACGGGCATATAGGTGAACAGGGGGGACAGGGGGTTGGTTATGGAGTCGCCAATGCGGTAGACCATCTGAGTGATGGCGGGGTCAAAGCCCATAATCATCATCATAGGGACATACACCGGCGCCAGAATGGCCCACTTGGCCGAGGCAGAGCCGATGAACAGGTTGACAAAACAGGACACAATGATCAGGCCGATCATCAGCGGGATGCCGGTAAAGCCGATGGCCTTCAAGCCGTTGGCGCCGCTGATGGCCAGGACGGTGCCCAGACGGGATACGGAGAAGAAGTTGGTGAAGATGGAGATAAAGAAGCACATAAAGACGTAGTTGCCCATCTCAGAGAAGCCCTGGCTGATGTCAGCCCACACGTCCTTGTCGTTCTTATACTTGCCGATGGCCACGCCGTAGGCGATGCCGGGCACCATCAGGGCCAGGGTGACGGTAAACACGATGCCCTTGGTGAAGGGGGCGGCGGAGGCGGTGATGGAACCGGTCTCATCGCCCAGAATGGGGTTGCCGAAGATGGGCAGGGAGAGCAGCAGCACGATGGCGATATAGATCAGCTCGGCGATGCCGGCAACGGCCAGGCCCTTCTTCTGAACAGGGGTGATGTTGGTGCTGTTCTCATCAAAGTCGTACCGGGCCAGCTCCTCCTTGGTGACCGGGAAGCGGTGAACCATGACCATCTCGGTGATGAAGGTGCCCGCAATGGTCAGAAAGAAGCAGGAGGCGATCATAAAGTACCAGTTGATGGCGATGGAGGCGGAATAGCTGGCGTCATACATCTGGGCGGCGGGCTCGGTAAAGCCGTAGGCCAAGGCGTCAGACAGGCCGATCATGATGTTGGCGCAGAAACCGGCGGCCACAGAGGCGAACGCGACAAACAGGCCAAGCATGGGGCTGCGGCCGATGGACATATACAGGATAGCGGCCAGCGGGGGCAGAATGATAAAGCCCGCGTCACCGGCGATGTTCAGGTTGATGCCCAGGAACATCACAACGGCGGTGACGATCCAGCCCTTGGCGCCGCCCAGGAAGTTCTGCATCAGGGTGACCAGGAAGCCGCTCTTTTCGGCCACGGAGGAGCCGATCACCGCCACCAGCACCATGCCCAGAGGGGCGAAGCCGGAGAAATTGGTGATAACGTTGCTCCACAGATACTGAAGGCCGTAAACGGAGAACAGGTTCTGAACGGTGACCATCTCCTGCGTGGCGGGGTTGCGGGCCTGCACATTCAGGGCGCTGCACAGCCAGGAAATCAGGACCACGATAATTGCAAGGCCAAGGAACAGAGTGATCGGATCAGGCAGCTTGTTGCCGGCACGCTCGATAGCGTCAAGGATACGGTCCAGCATACTTTTTTTCTGTAGATCTTTTGCTTCTTTTGGCATAGGTACTCCTTTCTTTCCTCCGGACACAGGATGCCTGTCCGGTCCGACGGCGCTCCGGCCGGGCCCTCCGAAACACAGCGCGAACCAACTCCGCCCTATGTTTCTCCTCTCTCTTCCCATTCTCCACCGAAGGTCCTCCGCAGTTTAAAACTGCGGAACAAGCGGGACTGTCCCGCTTGTTATGCAACTTCAATGGGAAAATGATATCTCATTATAGCGGATTTTTAATCATTTGACAATAGGTTTTTTACAATTTGTTCATAATTCAATTATGCAGTGCGATAAAGCGATAAGGTTTATAAAAAATGCCCTTCCCAATGGAAGGGCATTTAGGCGCACGGTTCAGCCGCTCATTTTTTCGGTGTAGGCTTTGTATTCTTCCAGCGTGTAAGGGGCCTGGTAGCGGCCGATGATGGTTTTGGCCTCGGCGGCTCCGTTTTTCAGCAGGCGGTAGGCCAGCAGGGCCATCATCTTCGCGGGGACGATGTGGGCCACATTGGGATCCGAGATGGTGTAGTCCTTGGAGTGCAGCTCACCCACGCTGCCGCCGAAGGTGAAGTTGAGCACCGGCATCACGGCAAACAGATCGCCCACGTCGGTGCTGGCGGTGTTGCAGGCCCCAGCCGGGATGGATTGGACCTTCAAACCGCCGCCCAGCAGTTCGGCGCAGTCCCAGAGAATCTGCTCCGGCAGGCGCTCGGGGCATGGCATGTAGCCCTGGGCATTCACAATGTCCGCTTCACAGCCAATAGCCAGAGCAGCCCCTTTAAAGCAGTTGTCCACCTTGGCGCTGATAGTCTCAATGGCCTCCTGATTGTTGGCCCGGACCATCATGTCCACCACCACCTCGCTGGGGACAACGTTGACCGCCTCGCCTCCCTTGCGGATGTAGGGATGGACCCGAACGCAGTCCTTCTCCCGGAAGGTCTCCCGGATCATCCCCAGGGCGCTCATTCCCAGACAGGCTGCGTTCAGCGCGTTGACCCCCTGGTGCGGGGCGTGGGCGGCGTGGGCGGCCCGGCCATGGATGTAGACCGTCTTGCCCACAAAGCCGTTGCAGGCGCTGTTGCCCAGCATCAGGTCTACATCAGAGTCCCGCGCCACCATGAGGGAGTGGGTGGTGACAGCCATGTCAATGTCATCAAAAGCGCCCCGGCGCAGCAGTTCACACTTGCCGCCTGCACAGTGGACATCGTGGGTGCGCCGTACCTCTTCTTGAAGGTCGCTCCCTTGAAATTCTTCCGCTGGAACGGCAAAAAAGGTGGCAGTACCCTCCAGGCTGGCGGCCACTTCGGGGTCGGTGAGAGCCATGGCAGCCCCCAGCATGCAGACAATTTGGGCGTAGTGGCCGCAGGAGTGGGCGTAGCCCTTGTCGGTGGCCATGGGGTGGGTGGGACAGGCCAGGCCGTCCAGCTCGCCGATGAGGGCCACATTGGGGCCGCCCCCCCGGCCCACGCTGGCCCGCAATCCGGTGATGGCCAGACCCTCCTGGGTCTCCAGCCCCAGCTTCTTCAAGCAGTCGGATACTACCTGGGCGGTGCGGTACTCGTGATACCCCTGCTCCGCATGGGCGTACAAGTCTTGGGCCAGCTCTTGCAGCTCACCGGCCCGGCTGTCCAGAATAGAGAGGATTTTTTCTTCAATTTTGTCCATATTCAGCAACTTCTTTAATTTTATTTTTGATTGACCATTGATCGGTGGTCCGCATTTAATTTACCACAAACCGTTCGGAAAATCAATCTGTTTTTTCCGATTGTTTGAACATCTGCCTCTGACCGCTCTGAAAATGGGGGGGCAGCAAACAGTTCGTGCAAAAAAGCGGTTCAAACGGCGCCTAAAAGATGTTGAAATGTTTGGAACCTCTCCTGGTTCTTTACATAGGATGGTAGGAATATAGAGATAATTAAGGAGATGGCAGGTCAGGTTCTTTACTTTTTAGGAGCAAAGACAGGGCTCTTTGGCGGTACATGTATAGCAATCCATCACTTGGCATGTGGGTGGAATGGGATTGTGGCCGGGGAGCCCTCTTTGTACGGAAAAATCAGCGGAGGAAAAGTTGGATGGATACACGAAAAGGCTCTTGAAAACAGCGAAGAATTATGATATGCTACACAAAACAAGTTGTGGAGGTCGATCCCATGGCAGACGTATACAGCACCAGCAAGTTAGATACTTCGGAATCAGCAGGAGACAGTACCGCTGACTGCCATGGGGAACCGTTCAAGAAATTTCTGTGCTGGCTGCTTGAAGAAAAGGAACCGGAGGATATGAAGGCATATCCCAACCTCAACACCGTACCTTTATTTGTATTCGTCAGCAAAAAGGGATATTGGATTTATCGCTTGATGACGGAGTGCCTGTACCGAGAAAGCCTGCTGCCTTGGCGGGAGAGGCTGCAGGCGGGAAGTATTGAAGTGAAAAGCGACCGCTATTTTACGAAAATGGTCGAATTGGATGAGTTCCCGCCGATTTTGTGCCATCGCCGCATTTATGTGGTGGACGATTTTCTGATTAAAGGGCAAAATATCGGTCGTTTCTGCAGACTTATTCGCGACAAGGCGAAGGGGAGCCAGATCTTTCCGGTGGTATTTGCCAAGTGGGAAGAGTTCCACCCTGAAAATGACATTCCGGAATTTGAAAATCTATGCAGTTATTGTCAGTTCGACTCTTTGACAGAGATCGGACGCCTGTCCACATGGGAGACGCAATGGTTCCATCGGGCTGGGATCCCATATGTCATCGACCTGCCCTTCCTGACGCTGACAGACGCAGCCTCCAGACGGACGGATTCCTTTTTCAGCGGCAAACTGTCAAAACAGCAATTTCAACATTTGTGCGGTGTGCAGAACTCCCTTTGGAGCTGTATTGATAATTCGTATACAATTGCGGATTATAAGGCAAACAGTGTCTTTTTTCATTTTCAGCGTGACCTGTTTCAAAACAAATTCCGCTATTTGATCCAAAACCTTGTCGTAAAATGTCAATATGATGTCCACACAGAGGATGAGACGGTTTCGGTCACATTTACGCCGTTTGCCATGCTGCGCTCCGTCCGCCAAGATGAACTGATCCGCTGTTTCCGCGCCGTCTACCGTGGAACGGCATATGGGCGGCTACTGGAGGACTATTTGTCATCCGGCTTTGTAAAGAGCGCGGATAAAAATTTAAACACAGCGCTCTACCGGTCTGTTGTTTTCTTCCTCAGCCGATATATTTCCATCAATTTCAAAAATTATCTAAAGCGCTCCCTGGATGTTGACCTTGACCTATGGATGGAGGAATTAAAACCACATTGGCCCGATGAATTTATTGACAGCCTGCCGGACCTATTTGAAGGGCAGTTTCGAGAGCGGCTGAGCAGCCTGTATGATTTAAATGATATCACGCCTTATGTGCCGCCGCTCCGAAGCAGACGATACCGGCAGTCAATCAACATGTATTTTGATATCTTTACCTATTTTGCCGTCCACAAAAAAATGGCTGTTCAGGAGAAGCAATTTTGTTCCATTGAAGAATTGGAAGATGAGATGGCCTTTTACAAGAAATGCTCGCCGGACAGCGATGACTTCAAGACGGAATTTACCAGCGCCCTGCTTCAGCTGCTGAATCAGGGGGTTATCAGCAACCAAATTCGGTATGACGAAGATACCGGAGTGGTCTGCCGCGGCTTTCGGTCGGGGGAAAATGGTACGCTCCTGCTTCCCTTTAACCAAAAGGCGATATTCAGTGCAATATACAAATACTATTCTTTGATGGGGTGCAACCGGAAAGAAGCGATTCAAACAGCATATGACCGGTATTTCAGAAACTATTCCAAATTCAAGTTCAACCTGCTTGAATTTATCAAACAGTCTGAATTAGACAGCTATTTTAATTTGCGTGAAGCGGAAGATACCCTGAGCTACTTTGGCATGCTGTCCGAAACTGCCTTGAAGCATCAGGTAGAAAACAAAACATATATTATAGAAGATTTGCAGCACAGCGAGTCCGCAGACGGCAAAGTAGCACGGCTGTTGGCGCATCATATTGAGCAGGTGAATTTTGAATAAAGGAAGCGAAAAAGGGCCTTTGTAAACGGCCCTTTTTCAATCGGGACAAAAGACAGGGGAGAAAAGTATGTGCTACATCGAACAGCGTTTTGAACAGCTTGCCATGCAGAAGGCAGACGGGAAAAAGCTGATCACCAAGTGGGAGAGCGATAAAAATTTATACACCAGCTATACCGATACCACTGTGTTCGATTTCCAGCATTTCAGTATGCATGACAAAAGCCATTCCATCCACATCCTGCAAAATATTGAGCTGCTGCTTGGACGCTCCCGGGTGGACCAGCTAGGAGCCGGAGACCTGTGGCTGCTGCTTCAGGCGGCGTATTTCCATGATATCGGAATGTCGCTGACAAGTGAGGATATGGATACCCTATGGGAAAAAGACTCAAAGTTCCGCCAGTTTCTGAAGGAGCGGCTGACGGAAGGCCGGTATGGGGATAATGCCGAGCTGTACGACGCAATCGAGTACTATACCAAAGTCGATCAAATACTCAACAAAAAGGCAGATTTCGAGACCGCCTGGAAGGGCGATCTGGACGAGCCCATGCCGGGCTGGCCGATCCAGCTGACCCACAGCGTCCAGTATATCATCACAGAATACGTGCGAAAAAAGCATGCGGAACGCAGCAAAGACTATTTTGAACGTATCTTTAAAGAGGATAAAAATTTTTCAGAGGGTGTGATCGAAAAACGGCTGTACAACCTGGTGGGCGAGATATCGGCCATCCACACAAGGGATTTCAGTGTGATATTGGACGATCTGTGCTATGAGGAGGTTGCCTTTGGGGATGAACATATCCACCCCAGATTTGCGGCGGCGATGCTGCGGATCGGTGACCTTCTGGATATGGACAACAACCGATTTAATCTTCGGGTGCTGGAGCATCGGGGGCCCCTCCCCCCGAAAAGTGTGGCCCATTTGCACAAGCATAAGGCCCTGAGCCACTTTGAGATTACCCAGACCGCTATCTGTGCCCAGGCGCATTCCAAAGATTTTGACACCTGTCTGGAGACCCGCTTGTGGTATAACTGGATTGAGTCGGAGGTCGGACATCTGATTCAGAATTGGAACCGGGTTGCGCCCAGAGCGCTGACGGGCTGCCTGCTGAAAAAATGCGATCTCAAGGTCTATCTGGGTCAGACCCTATTTACCTCGCGGAACCTAGACCATTTCAACTTTGACAACAGGAAGATGCAGAAACTGCTCATCGGCGACAGCATCTACGACTGCCGCCTGGACTGTCTGCGGGAATATGTACAAAACGCCATCGACGCCACCAAGGTCTACCTCTGGAAACGGCTGAAAGAGAACGGCTTTGACAGACCGGTTAAAAATAACGTTTCCTTAAAAGAGCTGCTTCCTTGTGATCTGAAGGAGGATGCAATCTTGGGGCTGCCCATTAAAATTACCTTTTCCTATCAGAAAGGGAACGCCGGTCTGGCCAGTGACTACATTTGTATTGAGATTCAGGACCGAGGGATTGGAATGGACACGGTGTGCATTGAGGGCATCACCACCATCGGGAAAGGCTGGCGTGCGCGTGAGGAGTATCAAGATGTCTTTGCCCTTGCACCCAAGTGGCTTAGGCCCACGGGAGGCTTTGGAATCGGGATTCAGTCCGCCTTTATGATCACAGACGCTGTGTGTTACACAACCCGCTCAGAAAAGGAGAGCATGGGGCATCTGATCCGGCTTGTGTCCCCTGAGCAGAGCGGAAATGTGACGCAGGAGGACTATGCGTACGCCAGGTCCCACGGAACTACGGTGACCTTCCGGGTCCAGGCTATGAAATTCATGAACTATGAAGAGTTAGGCCTGAACGAGAAATTTGTGGAGCGCTTTGAGAAAAAGTATATAGATAGTCCCATGGATCTGGAAAGCGGACTGCTGAATATGTTCAACCAGAAGAACACTCTGCACCGCGCCATTGCGATTTGCAGGGAATATCTGATGGAACAGATACCTAACGCCATCTTTCCCATTTACATCGGAGAAAAGGGCGAACTGCCGGAACGGATTACCAGCCCCTATCTGTATAAGCAGGAAGGCGAAAAAGCGGGGCCGTGGCAGCCGTTGGAGATACTGGAATTTCAAGAAGATTTTACCAAATCGGAGGACACCAGCGAGCGGGTCCGCTATCTTTACCACATGGAAATCCACAAAGATGCAGACGGGTATGGCGAACCGATCAGCCGGATTATCATTTGGAGCACCAAATATACCGACTGCGTTTGTCTCAGTTTTTCAAATGACCCAATCGCGGTGAGCTCCGGACAGAGTATACAGGAGAATTTCGGCAACAAGGTGCATATTGCGTTCAAAAATATCGCGGTTCCGAAAGAAGAACGGGTCTTGCGCTGCGGCAGGGTGTTTTTGGACATTATGGGTGAGAGGGCGGAAAATTGTCTGCAAGTCAGCCGGTCCCGTTTGAAAACGGACTTTGGCGACCAGTTTTCCGAGCGCTTGAACGAGTATCTTGCGTTCGGCTTGGACCGCTTGGTCGATGCGTATACCGATTACAAGCTGGAACTCCAAAAGTCCTTATACCAAATGCAGGAGGTGGGCGAGGGCGAGTATCTGGTTGAGCTGGAGGATATCACCGCCACTCCGGACTATGTTCGGATGGTCTTCGCCTGTTTCCTCTATCTTACCCCAGATCAGGATGCACTGTGGTGGAAAGCGCTGGAGAAGGTCCGGAAGTTCCATCAACATTCTCTGGATGATGTCAGCATTCTCAACCTAGAACAGCCAGAGAATGCCGCTCCAGAAGCAGGAACCGACCAACAAAGCAGCCGGCCCTGCAACGCAGTCCGGTGCCTTGCGGAAAAACTTTCTGCGCTGTCCTCAAACAATATCGTGTTCTTTTTCTGTGCAGATGATTTACATCTGCCCAAAGAGTATACCTCCTATGGATTCCGCATTCGGCAGGACAGCGTAAAGGAAGCGAATCTTCTGGATGCGCTGAACGCCATTTCTAAAGCGCCGCTGGCAGAGGCGCGGACCGCTCCGGCCTATGGAGATTGGGAAGAAAACATAGGGGTTGTGTACAGCTATCTCAGCCAAACTAGGGAGATGATCTTTCCCGCGATTTGGGGAGCTGCTGTATTCGGAAGCGGTGTAGGCATTTGGGCGAATTGCCGCAAGGTTACGGTTGAGGGGCGCCGGATTCAGGGAGCAAAGGACGGAAATGTTCCTTTTTTTGTATCCAACTTGACCATTTATATCCTTAATCCAAAAGACGCGTCGTCTACCCCGCCTGCGGAGTCCCGGCAATATCAAGAGAGCTTTGATACCAAGGACCCGCAGTATCAGAAATATCCTGTTGCTGTATCGCGTCTGCCGTTCCGGCGTACTGTACCGGGCCGGCAGGGGCGTGTCATCTCGCCGTTTTATGAGGAACTGGAAGCAAAGCTGAAGAATCTGAAGGAAACGCACCCAACCGATGAGGAGTTGGCGGTGAGAGAGCTTTTGCGCGAGAATCCAAACTCCCGCGCATTGATCGATTGGGTGTATCGGTTCCAAATACCGCATGGGACAAGGAACGGACCGCAATACAGTACCAAGGCGGAAATCGAGGATGTCTATCTAAAATGGGTGTTGGAGTACTACCATGATCTATAACGGAACGATGGGAATGATCGCTTTATGGCTGTTCTGCCTTTTTGAGCGGCTCAATTGAGAGGATATCATGTTCTGGGCCGCAGCCTTTTTGACGGTACATAACACAGTAAGTCCTGGAACCACAACGGTTCTGGGACTTGCTGTGTTCCCGGGGCGCGGATTTGTGCATCCGAAAAAGGAAGCGGCTGGGAAAGCGCAAAGAGTCTGAGCGGTTTCCCGGTGAAAAACTGGTAATTTGAACCGCGGTAGCTATTGAGAAATGCGGAACACTATGCTAAAATATAAAATTGCTGCAATCGTGGTTCCCCTCTGCCGCAGAAGGGGCACAGCGAATGGGCAAAAATCTGGAGCAACGAAAACGGCAAGGGAAAAAGGACCTTGAAATCCTTGGAAATAAAGGAGTTGTAGAAAAAGATGAAATTAGGCATTGTGGGTCTGCCCAATGTAGGCAAGAGCACGTTATTCAACGCGATTACCAACGCCGGTGCAGAAAGCGCCAACTATCCCTTCTGTACCATCGACCCCAATGTGGGCATGGTAGCGGTGCCTGACGCACGGCTGGATCAGCTGAGCGAGATGTACCATCCCAAGAAGACCACTCCGGCGGTCATTGAATTTGTGGACATTGCGGGTTTGGTGAAGGGGGCCAGCAAGGGCGAGGGCCTGGGCAACAAATTCCTGGGGAATATCCGGGCCACTGACGCCATTGTCCATGTGGTTCGCTGCTTCGATGATGATAATGTGATCCATGTGGAGGGGGCAACCGACCCCCTCCGGGATATAGATACCATTGATCTGGAGCTGGTCATGGCCGATTTGGAGATGGTGGAGCGACGCATTGACAAAGCAAAGAAAGCCGCCAAGGGGGACAAAAAGTTTCTCCAGGAGGCCGCCGATTTTGAGGGCCTGCGGGAGTGGCTCAACGACGGCAGGTCTGCCCGAAGTTACTCTGAGGTGGACATTGGAGCGGAGTACCCCGACTGTGAACTGCTGTCCCTCAAGCCGGTGATCTACGCCGCCAATTTGGATGAGGACGGCTTTGCAGACCCGGAGCGCGTCTCCTACTACCAGCAGGTAGCTCAGCGAGCGGCGGAGCAGAACGCCCAGGTGATCCCCGTGTGCGCCAAGCTGGAGGCGGAAATTGCCCAGCTGGAGCCGGAGGAAAAGCAGTTGTTTCTGGATGACCTGGGGGTGGCGGAGTCCGGGCTGGACCGGCTGGTGAAGGCCAGCTATACCCTGCTGGGGCTGATCTCCTACCTCACCTCTGGGGAGGACGAGTGCCGGGCCTGGACAATTACCCAAGGCACCAAGGCGCCCCAAGCAGCCGGAAAAATCCACTCCGACTTCGAGCGGGGCTTTATTCGGGCTGAGGTGGTCTCCTACCAGGACCTGATGGCCTGCGGCTCCATGGCCGCCGCCCGGGAGAAGGGGCTGATCCGCTCCGAGGGCAAAGAGTATGTGGTCCAGGATGGGGATATCATCTTGTTCCGATTTAATGTGTAAGCGAGGGATTTTGCCGTGAACATCTACTGTGATCTGTTCCTCACCTTTGCCAAGGTGGGGGTGTGTACCTTTGGGGGAGGTTATGCTATGCTGCCCATCCTCCAGCGGGAGGTGGTGGAGAAAAAGGGCTGGGCTGCCGACGAGGAGCTCACCGACTACTTCGCCGTGGGCCAGTGTACCCCCGGCATCATCGCCGTCAACACTGCCACCTTCATCGGCTATAAATACAAAGGGATTCCCGGCGGTGTGATTGCCACCCTGGGGTTGGTATTCCCCTCTCTGGTCATCATCACCGCCATTGCGGCCTTCCTGTCCAATTTTGCCGATATCCCGCTGGTCCAGCATGCCCTGGCGGGGATTAACGCCGCCGTGGTGGCCCTCATCGCCTCCAGTGTGGTGAAGTTGGGCAAGTCCACCTTAAAAAACGGGGCCTCCGTGGCCATTTTTCTGTGTGTACTGATTCTGGCCAATGCCTACCGCTTCTTCTATGGCGACATCGGCGGCATCTCCGTGTTTGGACTGCTCGGTTCCCCCGCGCTGCTGATCGTGCTGGCAGGAATTGCGGGCTATCTCATCTGGGGACTGGGGAAGAAAGGCGGTGAGGGGAAATGATCTTCCTGCGGCTGTTCTTCGAGTTTGCCAAGGTGGGCCTGTTCGCTGTAGGCGGCGGCCTGGCTACCATTCCCTTCCTCCAGAACATGGGGGCGGCCACCGGGTGGTTTACCGATATGGATTTGACCACCATGATTGCCGTATCCGAGTCCACCCCCGGCCCCATGGGGGTGAACATGGCCACCTATGTGGGCTTTCAGACGGGCAGTCTGGCGGGCGGTCCGCTGGGCGGAGCTCTGGGCGCGGCGGTGGCCACCCTGGGCCTGATTACCCCCTCCATCATCATTATCATGGTTATCGCCGGATTTTTGCAGAAGTTCCGCCAGTCCAGAACGGTGGACGCCGTATTTCAGGGCCTGCGCCCCGCCTCCACGGCGCTGATTGCCTCCGCAGGGCTTTCGGTGGCTGTGTCCGTCTTTGTTGCGGCGGGCGGCGTGGCGGAGCACACCTTTTCCCTCCATTGGCCCTCCGTGATTCTGACCACAGCGGTGTTCCTGTGTCTCCAGCATAAACAGCTGAAAAAACTCCACCCGGTGGCGTTTATCGCTATCGCCGCCGTCATCGGCGCGGTATTCCAGTTTTAATAGGACGGGCCCCATTTTCCGGGGCCCGCCTTTTTGTGGGGTGAATAAAAAAACGGTATACTTCTTTGAATATACGTTTTTAGTGAAAATATCCGGAAATAACCGGGAGTAAAATGCATACTCATGCAAAAAACCACTTGCAATCCCAAGCAAAGCGTGGTAGACTGTTCCTATCGTGGAACCGGCAGCGGCGAAAGACCGCTCTTAAAGATAACATTTGGGAGGAAAACAATTATGGCTGACGTAAAAAAAGTTGTGCTGGCGTATTCCGGCGGTTTGGATACATCCATCATTATCCCCTGGCTGAAGGAGAACTATGGCAATCCTGAGATTATTGCCGTCTCCGGCGACGTGGGGCAGGGCACCGAACTGGAGGGTCTGGAGGAGAAAGCCATCAAAACCGGAGCCTCCAAGCTCTATGTGGAGGATCTGACCGACCAGATGGTGGACGAGGTGATTATCCCTTCCATGATGATGGAGGCCAAGTATGAGGACTACCTCCTGGGCACCGCCTTTGCCCGGCCCATCATCGCCAAGCGGCTGGTGGAGATCGCCAAGGCGGAGGGGGCGGATGCCATCTGTCACGGCTGCACCGGCAAGGGGAACGATCAGGTTCGGTTTGAGCTGGCCATCAAGCGGTTTGCCCCGGAAATGAAGATCATCGCTCCCTGGCGGGAATGGTCCATCAAGGGCCGGGACGAGGAGATTGATTACGCCGAGGCCCACAATGTGCCCTTGAAAATTTCACGGGAGACCAACTATTCCAAGGACAAAAATCTGTGGCACCTCAGCCACGAGGGCCTGGATCTGGAGGACCCGGCCAACGAGCCCCAGTACGACAAGCCTGGGTTCCTGGAGATGGGGGTGTCCCCGGCTATGGCGCCCGATGTCCCCGCTTACGTCACCCTGGACTTTGAAAAGGGCTGGCCGGTGGCCATCGACGGCGAGAAGATGAAAGCCAGCGATATCATCCGCAAGCTCAATGACCTGGGCGGAGCGAACGGCATCGGTCTGCTGGACATTGTAGAAAACCGGCTGGTAGGCATGAAGGACCGGGGGGTGTATGAGACCCCTGGCGGCACCATCCTCTACCGGGCCCATGAGGTGCTGGAGATGATTACCCTGGACAAAGACACCAAACACATGAAGAGCAAGCTGGCGGTGGACTTTGCCGATCTGGTGTATAACGGCAAGTGGTTCACGCCCTTGCGGGAGGCCCTGTCCGCTTTCGCCCTGGACACCCAGAAATTTGTCACCGGCACTGTGAAGCTCAAACTTTACAAAGGCAACATCATTACCTCCTCCGTCACTTCCCCCTGCACCCTCTATTCTGAGGAGCTGGTCACCTTTGAAGAGAGCGACTACGACCAGAAGGATTCCCAGGGCTTCATCAACCTGTGGGGCCTGCCCGACAAGGTTCAGGCGCTGCGAGACCAAGGAAAGCTGTAAAGAAAAGAGGAATACACTATGAAACTCTGGGCTGGCCGTTTCCAGAAGGAGACGGATTCCCTGGTAAACGAAATCAACTCCTCCATCGACTTTGACGCCCGGCTGTACAAGCAGGACATCGCCGGCTCCATTGCCCATGCACAGATGCTGGGCAAGCAGGGCATTATTGAGGCTCACGAGGCGGAAACGATTGTAGAGGGATTAAAGACCATCCTCGCTGATATTGAAGCGGGTCAGGTGGAGTTCTCCGCAGACAACGAGGACATCCACATGAATATCGAGACCATCCTCACCCAGCGGGTGGGGGACGCAGGCAAGCGCCTGCACACCGCCCGCTCCCGCAACGACCAGGTGGCGGTAGACACCCGGCTGTACGTGAAGGAAGAGATTCCCGTCCTCATCGGCCTGGTGCTGGACCTGGAGGATGTGCTGGTAAAGAAGGCGAAAGCCACTTTGGACGCGGTGATGCCCGGCTACACCCACGTACAGCGGGCCCAGCCCACCACCTTTGCCCACTACATGATGGCCTATGCCAATATGTTCAAGCGGGACGTCACCCGGCTGGAGGACTGCCTGGAACGGCTGGACGAGTGTCCTCTGGGGGCGGGCGCCCTGGCCACCACCACCTATCCCATCGACCGGTTTGCCACTGCGGCGGCCCTGGGCTTCCAAAAGCCCACCGACAACTCCATGGACTCGGTTTCCGACCGGGACTATGTGATTGAGCTGCTGTCCGCCCTGTCCATCCTGATGATGCACCTGTCCCGGTTCTCCGAGGAGATCGTGCTGTGGTGCTCCTGGGAGTTCAAATTTGTGGATTTGGACGACGCCTACTCCACCGGCTCCTCCATCATGCCGCAAAAGAAAAACCCGGATGTGGCCGAGCTGGTCCGGGGCAAAACCGGGCGGGTATACGGTGCCCTGATGGCCCTGCTCACCGTGATGAAGGGCCTGCCCCTGGCCTATAATAAGGACACCCAGGAGGACAAGGAGGCCCTGTTCGACGCTATCGACACGGTGGAAATCTGCCTGCCCGTGTTCGGGGCCATGCTGGACACCCTCACCATCCGTCCAAAAAACATGGCTCGGGCGGCGGCGGGGGGCTTTATCAACGCCACCGACTGCGCCGACTACCTCACCCGCAAGGGCCTGCCCTTCCGGGAGGCATACATGATCGTGGGCCGGCTGGTCAACCTGTGCATCAAGACCGGCGACACCCTGGACACCCTTACCCTCCGGGACTTCCGGGCGATCTCCGGTCTGTTTGACGAGGACGTGTACGAGGCCCTGGCTCTCAAAACCTGCGTCAATGGCCGGAAGGTCTACGGCGGTCCGGCTAAAGAGAGTGTGGAGAAGCAGATTGTACTGATTGAGGAATTTGTAGCGCAGCACAGAGGATAAGGTTTACATTTCCGCCCCGCGGGAGCAGGAATACTGATTGAATGAAGGAGGAGCCGCCCCATGAGCAAACCAAAAATCTACATCGACGGTCAGGAAGGCACCACCGGCCTGCAAATCTACGACCGCCTGGGGAGCCGGGAGGACATCGAGCTGCTGCTCATTGACCCGGACAAGCGCAAGGACATAGGCGAGCGGAAAACGCTGCTTAACGCCGCTGACCTGGTGTTCCTCTGCCTGCCCGACGCCGCCGCTGTGGAGGCGGTGTCCCTCATCGAACACGATTCGACCCGGGTCATCGACTGCTCCACCGCCCACCGGGTGGCTCCCGGCTGGGTCTACGGCTTCCTTGAGCTCACCGGCCAGCGAGAGAAGGTTGCCTCCGCTCAGCGGGTGGCCAACCCGGGGTGCTACGCCACCGGCTTTCTAGCCCTGGTTCGGCCGCTGGTGGAGCAGGGCCTGCTGTCCGCCGGGACCAAGCTGACCTGCCATGCCCTGTCCGGCTACACCGGCGCAGGGAAGAAAGCCATTGCCGAATACACCGGCCCGGACCGCCAGGCGGAGCTGGACAGTCCCCGGCACTATGCTGTTACGCTGGCCCACAAACACCTGCCTGAGATGGCCGCCGTTGCCGGGCTGGACTGCCCGCCCCTGTTTACCCCTATGATCTGCAGCTATCCTCAGGGCATGGTGGTCACCGTCCCCCTTTGGCTGGACCAGCTGAAGGGTACGCAGTCCATTGAGACTCTGCGGGAACTGTACGCCGGCTACTATGAGGGCAGTTCTGTCGTGGAACTGCGTCCCGCTGACGCGCCCACCTGCGGCTTCATCGGCTCCAACAACCTGACCGGCAGGGATATTCTCCAGATTTTTGTCAACGGAAATGACCAGGCGGTTATGCTCTCCGCCCGGCTGGACAACTTGGGTAAGGGGGCCAGCGGCGCGGCGGTGCAGAATATGAACCTGATGCTGGGCTTTGAGGAGACAAAGGGCCTGAATTTATAATAGGAGACAACATTATGCTGAATGAAATTTCCGGCGGCGTATGTGCCGCCCAGGGGTTCAAGGCCGCCGGCATCCGATGCGGTGTACAGGCGGACGCCAGTCCGGATAAGCTGGACTTGGCCATGATCCTGTCGGAGCGGGAGTGCGCGGCGGCGGCGGTGTATACCCTCAACCGGGTGAAGGCCGCTCCCATCTATGTGACCATGGACCACCTGGAAAACGGGGTGGCCTGGGGCGTGGTGTCCAACAGCGGCAACGCCAACGCCTGCTGCCCTATGAGCCACGAGAATGCCGAGGCCATGTGTCTCTTTGCCGCCCAGGCCACCGGCCGGGAGGCGGAGGACTTTGCGGTGGCCTCCAGCGGCATCATTGGCCAGACCATCAACATCCAAGCCATCCAGACCGGGATGCCCAAGGTGGCTTCCGCCCTGTCCGCAGCTGGTTCCACAGACGCGGCCGCCGCCATTATGACCACCGACACGGTGAAAAAGGAGATTGCGGTCTCCTTTGAACTGGGCGGGAAAGAAATCAGGCTGGGGGCCGTCGCCAAGGGGTCCGGCATGATTCACCCCAATATGGGCACTCTGCTGGCTTTTATTACCACCGACTGCGCCATCACCCATGAAATGCTGGAGGACGCTTTGCGGGAGGTATCGGCCAAAACCTTCAACCGGGTCACCATCGACGGCGAGACCTCCCCCGGCGATATGGCTGTTGCCCTTGCCAACGGAATGGCGGGGAATGAACAGATTGAGTGGAAGGACGAGGATTACAATACCTTCTGTGCCGCGCTGGACTATGTGTGCCGCCACCTGTCCCGGTCGATTGCCGGAGACGGCGAGGGGGCCGGCCGGCTGGTGACCTGCCGGGTGACCGGTGCCCGCAGTGAGGAGTCCGCAGAGCGGCTGGCCAAGACCGTAGTGAGCTCTGCGTTGGTAAAGGCCGCCATGTTTGGGGCAGACGCCAACTGGGGCCGGGTGCTGGTGGCGATGGGCTATTCAAAGGCCCCGTTCCGTCCTGAGCACGTGGATATGTCCTTCGAGTCGGCCGCCGGTTCCGTTCTGGTGTGCAAGCAGGGGGACGGCTTGGCTTTCGACGAGGCGCTGGCCAAACAGATTCTCAGCGAAAAAGAGGTGGTCATCGCCGTCAATCTCAACGAGGGGGAGGACGAGGCCGAGTGCTGGGGCTGTGACCTGACCTATGACTATGTGCGGATCAACGGCGATTATCGCACTTGAGCCGCAAAAGGAGAAAACATGTTATCTTTGCTGACCGATATGGGTATTCAACTGCTGCTTGGGATCCCATTTTATTCCATATTTTGGGTGGTGACCTTTGCTTTCGTCCGCTGGTGCGTGAAGTGGAAAGCGGGGCGAATCTTCTGCGGAATCGTCCTGCTGGGGCTCAGCGCTGGGCTGATTTACGGTTTGCTGCGGGCCACTGGATTGATCCTGTATCCGGACGACAAAGCCAGATCGTACTACTTTTTCGACACCAGCTTCCGGACGGTGGGGATTAAACTCGCTGTTCCGTGTGTGCTGGAGCTGGCGGCAGTTTTGAGCGCCGCCAGCTCCAGCATCCAGAACAAAGAGATTCAATAAGCGGAGGGATAATCCTATGCCTTTTACTGAGATCGACCGAGCCCAAGTCCTGGCCGAAGCCCTGCCCTATATCCAAAAATATACCGGCAAGACCATTGTGGTGAAGTACGGCGGCAATGCTATGGTGTCTCAGGAGCTGCGCCAGGCCGTTATTTCCGACATCATCCTGCTGTCCCTGGTAGGGATCCGGGTGGTGGTGGTCCACGGCGGAGGGCCGGAGATCAGCCAGATGCTGAAGAAGATCGGCAAAGAGTCCAAGTTTGTGGACGGCCTGCGGTATACCGACCAGGAGACCATGGAGATTGTCCAGCAGATTCTCTGCGGACAGGTGAACAAAAATCTGACTGCCACCCTAAACCAGCTGGGCGGCCGGGCCCTGGGACTGTGCGGTCTGGACGGCGGTCTGTTCCAGGCCTCCGTTCTGGACAAGAAATATGGTCTGGTGGGAGAAATTCACACCGTAGACCCGGCCCCGGTTGTGGACGCCCTGAACAGCGGCTACATTCCGGTTGTGGCCACTGTGGCCCAGGGGACGGACGGAGAGATGGCCTACAACATCAACGCCGACACCGCTGCGGCAAAACTGGCCACCGCCTTAGAGGCGGAGCGGCTGCTGCTGCTCACCGATGTACGGGGGCTGCTCCGGAACCCCAAGGACGAATCCACGTTGATTTCGGAACTGCACCTGTCCTCCGTCCCTGCCCTGGTGCGGGAGGGGGTCATCTCCGGCGGCATGATCCCCAAGGTGGACTGCTGTGTGGAGAGTGTGCGCTCCGGCGTCAAGTCCGCTGTTATTTTGGACGGCCGGGTGGAGCATTCCATTTTGATTGAACTGCTGTCCGACGCCGGCATCGGAACCATGCTGACCAACTGACAAATCATATCTGTGCGCAGGGACGCGCTGCAAAGCGCCCTGCATATGGGCAAAAGGGGGTTGTTCTATGACCTTTGAAGAGATAAAACGTCTGGATGAGCAATATGTGATGCATTCCTACAGCCGCTTCCCTGTGGCCATTGACCACGGGAAGGGCGCCACACTGTGGGATGTGGATGGGAACGAATATATCGACTTTACCTCCGGCATCGGGGTAGCTTCCCTGGGCCATGCCGACGAGGGATGGCAAAAAGCGGTCGCAGACCAGGCCGGCAGGCTGGCCCACATTTCCAACCTGTTTTACACTGAGCCTTACGCCAAAGCGGCTCAACAGCTGTGTCTGCGCACCGGAATGGCCAATGTGATGTTTGCCAACTCTGGAGCCGAGGCCAACGAAGCCATGATTAAGCTGGCCCGGAAGTGGTCCTTTGACAAGTACGGCAAGGGCCGGGGAACGGTCATCACCCTCTGGAACTCCTTCCATGGCCGCACCATCACCACCCTGGCCGCCACCGGCCAGGACAAGTTTCACAACTACTTTTTCCCCTTCACTGAGGGATTCCGCTATGCCCATGCCAACGACATCGAAAGCGTAGAGGCGGTGGCCGGCCACGATGTATGTGCCGTTATGCTGGAACTGGTACAGGGCGAGGGGGGCGTGCTGCCTCTGGAGCAGGAGTTTGTTCAGAAGACCGCAGACCTGTGTGCCAAGCGGGACTGGCTGCTTCTCATTGACGAGGTGCAGACCGGCGTAGGCCGCACCGGTACTCTCTTTGCCTTCCAGCAGTATGGCATTCAGCCCGATGCGGTCTCCTTTGCCAAGGGAATCGCCGGAGGACTGCCCTTCGGCGGGGTGATGGCTGGCGGAACCTGCAAAGATGTGTTCACCCCCGGTGTCCACGGCACCACCTTTGGGGGCAACCCCATCGCTGCCGCTGCGGCCTGCCATGTGCTGGAGCGGTTGGACGACAGCCTTTTGGCCCAGGTTGTGGAGAAAGGGGCATACCTTCGCGCCCAAGTGGAGGAGTTGAACCTGCCCTGTCTGGGCAGGACCCGGGGACTGGGGCTGATGATCGGTGTGGAGGTCAAGCCAGGCTGGACCAATGGAGCGCTGGCCGCCAAACTCATTGAAAACGGACTGCTGGTCCTCACCGCCGGCCCCGGCCTGCGCTTCCTGCCCCCGCTGACCATCACCCAGGAGGAGATGGACAAGGGGCTGGCCGTTCTCCGGTCTGTCCTTGCATAAATGGGCTGTTTTAGGAAACCCCAAAGGAGTGTTTACCATGAAAAAAGACCTGTTAAAGCTGCTGGATCTGTCCAAAGAAGATATCACCAGGATTCTGAACACAGCGGACCAGCTGAAATATGAGAAAAAACACGGGGTCACCCAGGACTATCTCAAGGGCAAGACCCTGGCCATGATCTTTGAAAAAAACTCCACCCGGACCCGGGTATCCTTTGAAACGGGAATGTTTCAGCTGGGAGGGCACGCCCTATTTCTGTCCGGCAAGGAGAGCCAGATTGGCCGGGGGGAACCGGTGGCGGATACCGCCCGGGTGCTCAGCCGCTACTGTGACGGAATTATGATCCGCACCTTTGGTCAGGACGAAGTGGAGGAGCTGGCCCGGTACGCCGGTATTCCGGTGATTAACGGCCTTACCGATTTCTGCCACCCCTGTCAGGTGCTGGCCGACCTGCTTACTGTCCGGGAGCACAAGGCGGTGCTGGAGGGGTTAAAGCTGTGCTACATCGGCGACGGCAATAACATGGCAAACTCCCTGATTGTGGGCGGTTTGAAGATGGGCATGGAGGTGTCGGTTGCCTGTCCGGAGGGGTATGACCCGGCGCCCCAGGTGCTGGACTTTGCCAAAAGCGATTCTGCCCACAAATTCTCCCTCTTCCGTACCCCCCAGGAGGCCGCAGCGGGAGCGGATGTGGTGTTCACCGACGTGTGGGCCTCTATGGGCCAGGAGGAGGAGAAGGCGGTGCGGGAGAAGGCATTCCAGGGGTTCTGTGTGGATGCCGGCCTGATGGCCCTCACCAACCCGGGGTGTATGGTTCAGCACTGTCTGCCTGCCCACCGGGGGGAGGAGATCACTGCGGAAGTCTTTGAGGCCCACGCCCAGGAGATCTTTGATGAGGCGGAAAACCGTCTTCACGCCCAAAAGGCGGTTATGTATCTGCTGATGCAGGACAAATAGAACATTCTGACGGACCGGGGACTTCCATAGGGGGCCCCGGTTTTATTTTGGGAGTGTCCGCAGCGATTTTATCCGCAGTTCCCTGCCGGAGTCCGGAAAACTTGCCAACGGATCTTCTCCGCCCCTCCGCCTGTCTTGACAACGGAGGGGATAAATTGATACAATACGCTCAGCAGTATGACCCAATGCGCTGGGCCGTCAGGAGTGTGTTGTATGGCTGACCGAAACCTTTGGCCCTGCCGAAAGCGGCGGGTACACGAAATTATAGAGGTGGGAGCCTCTGACGACTTCATCAGCCGGCTGTATGACCTGATTAACTCCCTAGCTATTGTGGTCAATCTGACCGTCAGTGTGATCGAGACCTTTGAGGATCTGCGGGCGCAGTACGGTCCCTGGCTGGTATGGATTGAAGCGGCCACAGTCGCCTTTTTTGCGGTGGACTACGGCCTTCGGCTGTGGACCGCCCAGTGCCTGCATCCCAAACTGCCGCCTGCCAAGGCAACGCTGAGCTATGTTGTTTCCTTCAGCGGCGTGGTGGACCTGCTCTCCTTTCTGCCCTACTATCTTCCGGTGTTCTTTCCGTCGGGGACGGTGGCGTTCCGGATGTTTCGGGTAATGCGCATTTTTCGTCTGTTCCGCATCAATGCCTATTACGACTCGCTGAACGTCATCACCGAGGTCATTACCAGCAAACGCCAGCAGCTGATGTCCTCTGTGTTCATTATTGTGATCCTCATGCTGGCCTCCAGCCTGTGTATGTATAGTCTGGAGCATGAAGCCCAGCCCGAAATATTCACCAACGCGTTTTCCGGCATCTGGTGGTCCATGTCCACCCTGCTTACGGTGGGCTATGGAGATATCTACCCCATTACCCCTCTGGGCAAGCTGTTCGGAATTGCAATTGCGTTCCTTGGGGTGGGTATGGTGGCCATCCCCACCGGCATTATCTCCGCCGGTTTTGTGGACCAATACTCCCGGATCAAGCGCATCAGCGAGTACGCCAACGAGGCGGATATACATTTTATCAAAGTTCACCTGTCCGACCGGGACCGTTGGGCCGGACAAACGGTCCAGGAACTGGGGCTGCCCGCCGGGATTATTGTGGCCGCCATCCAGCGGGAAGAGCATGTCATTGTCCCTCGAGGGGATGTGGAGCTGTGCCCCGGCGACACCCTGGTTCTGGGGGCCGAATCCATGGGGGACGACCGGCACATCGACTTAAAGGAGGTGGTCCTGCGGCGGCAAAACCCATGGAATGGGCAGCGCATCCGGGATCTGGACATCTCCCGCCAGACCATTATTGTGATGGTAAAGCGGAGGAGGCGGGTCCTGATCCCCAACGGAAATCTGGTGCTCCAGGAGGGGGACCGGATCATCCTCTACTCCCAGAGCTATATCCGGGCGGACAGCACCATTGCGGTGTAAGCCTGTCCCCGGATCACACATCAGGCCCAGGGCAGCCGATGCCCTGGGCCTGATGCTATGCAACCAAGTTCCATACCAGCCACCCCAATCCCGCCAATTGGAGAACCATCAGCAGAGGAAACCCGAAGCGGAAGTACCAGTGTTTTGTCTTGTGATGAAAGGCCCGCATTCCCAAGGTGCCACCCAGCGCCCCGCCGAGAAGAACTGGAACAAACAGAGTCCGCTCAGACAGACGCCAGGCGCCCCGCCGGGCCCGGCGTTTGTCCATTCCCATCAAAACAAATGCTGTGCAGTTGACCGCCAGCAGATAGATGCCCAGCAGAGAATACTCCATCGGAAACACCCCTCCCCCAAAGCAAAATCCCTTCCTATTATAATAATACCTCATTCACCCGCCTTTTTCAACAAAATTTCCCCTGGAATTTCTATGTAAAAATTTTGATTCCATCTTGAAAAGTTCCCCATGCGTCTGTATAATGTTATGCACGGTATTCCAGAAAGGCGGAGGATATTGCTATTCCTCCCGTACCGAGCAGCGGCGCCCGCCGGGAGACGGACGGCTGGAACGCTGTATACACTACTGAAAGGAATGATTCCCATGGCTACTAAATTTTTGTACCTCTTTTCCGAGGGCAACGCCAACATGCGCGACCTGCTGGGCGGCAAGGGGGCTAACCTGGCCGAGATGACCAACATCGGCATGCCCGTCCCCCAGGGATTTACCATCACCACCGAAGCCTGCACCCAGTACTATGAGGACGGCGAGAAGATCAACGACGAGATCCAGGGCCAGATTATGGAGTATATTGACAAGCTGGAGAAGATCACCGGCAAAAAGTTCGGTGATCTGGAGAACCCCCTGCTGGTCTCCGTCCGTTCCGGCGCCCGGGCCTCCATGCCTGGCATGATGGACACGATTCTGAACCTGGGACTGAACGAGCAGGTGGTAGATGTGATTGCCAAGCAGTCCAACAACCCCCGCTGGGCCTGGGACTGCTACCGCCGCTTCATCCAGATGTACTCCGACGTTGTAATGGAAGTGGGCAAGAAATATTTTGAGCAGCTCATTGACGAGATGAAGGAGAAGAAGGGCGTCACCCAGGACGTTGAGTTGGACGCCAATGATTTGAAGGAGCTGGCCGGTCAGTTCAAGGCGGAGTACAAGGCCAAAATCGGCCAGGACTTCCCCTCCGACCCCAAGGAGCAGCTCATGGGCGCCATCAAGGCGGTGTTCCGCTCCTGGAATAACCCTCGGGCCATCGTCTACCGCCGCATGAACGACATCCCCGGCTCCTGGGGCACCGCCGTCAACGTGCAGTCCATGGCCTTTGGTAACATGGGCGACGACTGCGGCACCGGTGTGGCTTTCACCCGCAACCCCGCCACTGGCGAGAAGAAGCTGATGGGCGAGTTTTTGACCAACGCCCAGGGCGAGGACGTGGTGGCCGGCGTGCGCACCCCTATGCCCATCGCTGAGATGGCCGAGAAGTTCCCTGAGGCCTTTGCCCAGTTTACCGACGTGTGCCAGAAGCTGGAGGACCACTACCGGGATATGCAGGACATGGAGTTCACCGTGGAGCACGGCAAGCTCTATATGCTCCAGACCCGTAACGGCAAGCGCACCGCCGCCGCCGCCTTGAAAATCGCCTGCGATCTGGTGGACGAGGGGATGATCGACGAGAAGAAAGCGGTGGCCATGATCGATCCCCGCAATCTGGACACCCTGCTCCATCCCCAGTTTGACCCTGATGCGTTGAAGAAGGCCAAGCCTGTGGCCACCGCTCTGCCCGCCTCTCCCGGCGCCGCCTGCGGACGGATTGTCTTTACCGCCGAGGACGCCAAGGAGTGGGCCGCCCGGGGCGAGAAGGTCTGCCTGGTCCGCCTGGAGACCTCCCCGGAGGATATCGAGGGCATGGTGGCCTCCCAGGGCATCCTCACCGTCCGGGGCGGCATGACCTCCCACGCCGCCGTGGTGGCCCGGGGCATGGGCACCTGCTGTGTGTCCGGCTGCGGCACCATCAAGATGGACGAGGAGAATAAAAAGTTTGAGCTGGACGGCCGCACCTATGTGGAGGGCGACTGGATCAGCCTGGACGGCTCCACCGGCAACATCTATGGCGAGGCCATCCCCACTGTGGATGCCTCCATCTCTGGCGAGTTCGGACGCATCATGGCCTGGGCGGACAAGTACCGCCAGATGGGGGTCCGCACCAACGCCGATAACCCCCGGGACACCGCGCAGGCGGTGAAGTTCGGCGCAGAGGGCATCGGCCTGTGCCGCACCGAGCACATGTTCTTCGAGGCTGACCGTATCCCCGCCATTCGGGAGATGATCTGTGCCGACACGGTGGAACAGCGGGAGAAAGCCCTGTCCAAGCTGGAGCCCATGCAGCAGGGCGATTTCGAGGCCATGTACGAGGCCCTGGAGGGCCGCCCCATGACCATCCGCTTCCTGGATCCCCCACTGCACGAGTTTGTTCCCACCGAAGAGGCGGATATTGAGCTGCTGGCCAAGGATATGGGTAAGAGTGTGGCAGACATTAAAGCCATCATCGCCGGCCTCCACGAGTTCAACCCCATGATGGGTCACCGCGGCTGCCGCTTGGCTGTCACCTATCCCGAGATCGCCGTGATGCAGACCAAGGCCGTCATCAAGGCTGCCCTGGCCGTCCAGGCCCGCCACCCCGACTGGACCATGGTCCCTGAAATCATGATCCCCCTGGTGGGCGAGGTGAAGGAGTTCGCCTTTGTCAAGAATATTGTTACCACCACCGCTAATAAGCTAATTGAGGAGGCTGGCTCCTCTATGACCTACAAGGTGGGCACCATGATCGAGATTCCCCGGGCCGCTATGACCGCCGACGAGATCTCCACCGTGGCCGACTTCTTCTCCTTCGGTTCCAACGACCTGACCCAGATGACCTTCGGCTTCTCTCGGGACGACGCCGGCAAGTTCCTGGATTCCTACTATGAGAAGAAGATCTACGAGAGCGATCCCTTTGCTAAGCTGGACCAGCATGGCGTGGGCCGTCTGATTCACAACGCCTGCCGCTGGGGCCGTTCCACCAACCCCAATGTCCACCTGGGCATCTGCGGTGAGCATGGCGGCGACCCTGCTTCCGTGATGTTCTGCCACGACATTGGCTTGGACTATGTGTCCTGTTCCCCCTTCCGCGTGCCTATTGCCCGGCTGGCCGCCGCCCAGGCAGCTATAAAAAATCCCAGAGCGACCGAAAACAAGTAAAAAGTTCTGAAAACCTATTGAAATAGGCTGAAATCGGAGCATATCACCTGAAACCACTGATTTTAAGGGTGATATGCTCCGATTATTTTATATGTTCAAGTAGGGTTTACAGGTAGGTTCCTGAGATGGGTGGCACGATGGAAGGGCCTTTCATCATGGCACGATTATTCAAAGCTGGTTTTCTCGGCAGATTTCCCGACCGCTGATAAATCACGGGGAACGCGGACGTTCACGGCGGACGCGGCAAGGGTTATACCATACAAGAAAAACCGGGCAGTTTTTTCTGCCCGGTTTTTATAAATGCTTGTCCATAGAAGTTTTTGCGGCCTTAACAATATCTTTAAGTATCTTTATCTGTGAAATGGAACAATTTTCTAAGAGGTTTAGCAAATCATCAATAACGGAATTGCGCGTTGTTGCTGTATTGTCAAAAAGCAAATCGTCTGCGCTGACCTCTAATGCGGTGGCTAAAGATACTAGTACAGGCAAACTCAATTTTGTATTTCCTGTTTCAATGTGGCTCATATGGGTGGTAGAAATCCCTATCCGCTCCGCTAATTCTTCCTGTGATAATTGATGGGCCTTTCGGAATTTCCTAATCCTTTGACCGATTTCGTAGTAATTCAACAAATTTCACCGCCCTTGTGGTTTAAGACTACTTGAATTATAAGGGCGAGTATGGTATTATAAAATAAACTGAATAGGCTATTTTATAGCTATTCAGTTAAAATTATCTTTAGGAGGCAACTAAGAATGAAAAAACTTTTGGCGCTCATACTTGCGGCGGCTCTGGCCCTCTCGCTGGTGGCCTGTGGCGGCGGCGGAACGGGGGACAACAGCACGCCCAGCACCGGGAATGGGGACACAGCAAGCACAGAGACGCCCGGCCCGGAAGAGACTGTCCCCCCAACGAATGACGACGCAGATGAACCAGGCGGAGAGCCCGAGGAAACGGACGTACCGGGAGAAGACGCATATACCCCCAATTTTGTAATAGACGGCGTATATTATTCCGAAACGGACATCATAGACCCCTCCACCATGGGCATTACGCCGGAGCGGTATCTTGAAGTAAATCCAGGTCATAGAGAAGAAGCGCTCAATGATAACAGCGAAATATGGGTTTTTGTATTTGCAAGCCTGCACAGCCTGGAAGATGGGCAAGGGGATACCTTGTTGCCGGAATCTGTATACAATTCATTTTTGGGAGGAAATGCGCTGCCGCTGGAGCTGCGCATTGAGGGCGAAAGCTTATTATATTCCACCAGCTATGAATTCAACGACAAAGATAAAAAGTTACGCCAGTTTTGGACCGCGTACAAATCTGGTTTGACTTTGGATGATGATTATATTTTATATGACGGCTCAGACGATTGCGTGAAGATTGTCGGCCTGTTCCACATGAAATATCACGATTACAGAGCGGCAATTGACGAAAACAAGGAACTCATATTGCAGTGGGGTTCCTATCAGACCACATACGATGGCAGCAATATTGTGAAAGAGATAGATTTGGTCTCAATTAGCCAGGATTTGCAAGAAAAAGGACTGCTGTAAAGCAACGAAAATTAAATCAACATAACGAAAAGGGGGGCGGCACATATGTGCCGCCCCCCTCTCTGTTATGAATTGATGTGTACTTTTCAAAGACGCTTGCCCTTTGCGGCCAGTCAACCAGCAAGGCCAATCACACGGCTGTCGGGGGCCTGGTCCCAAGGGGTACCGGGGGCGACGCCGTTGTCGGGATCACCCACAGCTGGGTCGTACTCATAGCCGCAGGGGCAAACGTACTTATCCATTAGAAGATCCCTTCTGGATTTGTTAAAATAACCTTCCCGCCCATCTGGGCGGGAAGGCAGGATAATGCTTAGCCGAAGTACCGCTCCAGCAGGCCCTTGAAGGCCTTGCCGTGGCGGGCCTCGTCTTGATACTAGACTCTAAATACACAACATGCTGTATTTAATTGTAGTTATTTGCTGCAATATCACAAAATATGCAAATGCTTTCCCACACTTTTCCCACCAAAATTTCGCTTGTGGGAAAGCGTGGGAAACGCTTTTTTACACGGTTTTGCTCCAACTTTGTATAGCTGAGACTTTTACTCATTTGCAATGGAATTTTCTTTAATACAGCGTCCACCAATAGTCAAAAACCTTGCGGTAGCCGTTTCCCTTTTGAGGAAGGTATGGGTAAGCTCGAACTTTTTTACCACTCACCCGCTTGAGCCACTTCTGGCACTTGCTGTTCTTGGGATATTTGATGTACTTGCCTGTGTGCAGAAGGGTTCTGCCCTCAAAGCCCCAGTCCACATAGCTCCGGTGGGGACCGTAGCGTGCGCTCTGGATAATCGCCAGTAGCCGGTCTGACTTTTCCCGTCCTTTCCTGCGGCGATACCGTCTGCCGGTATATCGCTTGCAACGAAACTCTTCTTCAGAATTTTTCAAGAGCTCTGCAATCTTCCCGTTTAACTCTATTTCGGTCATAAACCTTTCCACTTGGCACAGTGCGGGTAACCGGACTAATCCCATACCAGGAGCCGCGCTGCTTGGTGTGGTACTCTTTCTGCGCTTTCTTACTACGCTTGTTCAGCGGCACGATCTGCGCCACAGGAATCCCTCCTCTCAGACCCTAACATTTCGATTACAAATCCACAAAACGCCTTGCCATCCTTGTATAGTTCTGCTATTCTACACTACCAGAATGGAGGCGATTGTCATGTACCTGAACCAATTCCCTGTCATTGACCTTCCCGCAACCGGGGCCAACATCCGCCGGCTGCGGCAGACGAAAGGCCTGTCCGTCCGGGACC
>CAMWBA010000002.1 GCA_947172355.1 uncultured Bacillota bacterium | reverse complement strand
TGTTTTTGTGTTTTCTCTTTTTTTTGTTGTGTTTCTTGTTTTTCTTATTTTTTTCACCCCCGTTGCTTGTAAAAACAACTTAGCATTTTAAAAAATCGTCACGCGGGGGGGGGTCTCCCGAACCCCCCCCCCGTCACTCTATTCGACTCCAGCAAGGATGGCTTGAAGCAGCTCCGCCCGGCCGGTGCCCGTCTCCGCTGAGAAGGGCACAAGACGGTCCTCCTCCCTCAGCTCCAGGGTATCCCGAATCAGTTGAAGATTTCCTTCCACCTGGCTTTTCTTCAGCTTATCCAGTTTGTTTGCTACAACGATGAGGGAACAGGCGGTATCCCGAAACCACCGGAACATGGTGCCATCGTCGGCAGTGGGGCTATGCCGGGCATCCACAATCATTACCCCCAAGGTGAGTAGGTCGGGTCGGGCAAAGTAGTCCTCCATCAGCCGGCCCCACCGGTCTCGTTCCGCCTTGGACACCTTGGCATATCCATAGCCGGGCAGATCCACCAAATAGAACGCCTTGTCAATATTAAAGTAGTTCACATGGACGGTTTTTCCCGGTGCAGCTCCAACCCGGGCAAAATTCTTTCGGTTAAGCAGCCGGTTGATCACCGAGGACTTGCCTACGTTGGACCGCCCGGCAAAGGCCACTTGGGGCAGACCGTCCTGGATAAAATGCTTCGGAGAGACTGCGGACAGTACAAATTCCGCCTTTTGCAGATTGACAGCCATGGCAGACCTCCTATTGACTCAAGCGGGAGCTGCCTTCCCCTTGGGGTACAGGGGGGATGTCGGGCAGAGCTCCGGACTTTCTGGGACGTCCGCGCCTGCGTGGCGCCGGGGCCTCCAGCGGACGGTCCAAGGCATGGGACAGCACCTGATCTGCCCGCTCCACCAGGATAAACTGGAGGGCCTTGCGGACGGTCTGGTCAATCTCTTCCAGGTCCTTGGCATTGTCGGCGGGGATAATGACCGTCTTAATCCCGTTGCGAAAGGCGGCCATTGTCTTTTCTTTCAGTCCTCCGATGGGCAATACCCTCCCACGGAGGGTGACTTCTCCCGTCATGGCCAATCCTCGGCGCACAGCCGCCCCGGTGAGGGCGGACACCATGGCAGTGGTGATGGCAATGCCGGCGGACGGACCGTCTTTCGGCACCGCGCCCTCGGGAAAGTGGACATGAATGTCTTTTTCTTTATAAAAGTCAACCGGCAGATTCAGACGGTCCGCCTGACTGCGGATATAGCTGAGGGCGGCGTGCGCGGACTCCTTCATCACATCGCCCAGGTTACCTGTGAGCTCTACCTTGCCGGAGCCGGGGACTATGTTGACCTCCACCTCCAGCAGTTCCCCTCCCACAGAGGTCCAAGCCAGACCGTTGACCACACCAACCCGCTCCTCCAGCGCCTGGCGCTCTGGGTGATATTTCGGGACCCCCAGATACTCCTCCAGATCCTTTTCTGTCACCTTGACGGCCTTTGCCTCCTCAGAGACCACTTTCATGGCTGCCTTGCGGCAGACGGCGGCCAGACGCCGTTCCAAAACGCGGACCCCTGACTCTCGGGTGTATGCGGCAATTATCTCCCGCAGGGCGCCGTCTGACACCTTCATCTGCCCCCTGGACAGACCATGGCGCTTGATCTCCTTCGGCATAAGATGCTTTTTCGCAATCTGTACCTTCTCTTCGTCGGTGTAGCTGGACAGCTCAATCACCTCCATCCGGTCCAGCAGGGGACGTGGGATGGTGTCGGTGGTGTTGGCAGTGGTGATAAACATGACCTGGGATAGATCAAAGGGAATTTCTAAAAAGTTGTCCCGGAAGGTGGAGTTTTGCTCCCCATCCAGTACCTCCAACAAAGCGGAGGCCGGGTCCCCCCGGTGGTCATGGCCCAGTTTGTCGATTTCGTCCAGCAAAATGAGTGGGTTGCAGCTTTGGGCCTGGTTAATGGCGGAGATAATCCGGCCGGGCATAGCCCCCACATAGGTCTTGCGGTGCCCCCGAATTTCTGCTTCATCGCTGACGCCGCCCAGTGAAATGCGGGCCAGTTTTCGATTCATAGCTCGGGCCACAGACATAGCAATGGAGGTCTTGCCTACACCCGGCGGACCCACCAGACAGATAATCTGCCCTTTCAGCTCCGGGGCCAGCTGGCGGACCGCCACAAACTCCAGTATCCTCCGCTTTACTTTATCCAGGCCAAAGTGGTCCTGATCCAGTGCTTTTTGAACGGCGGAGACATTTGCTTTCTCCCGCGTGGTCTTTCCCCAGGGCAGCTCCAGACAGATATCTAGGTAGCTGCGCAGGACGGTACTTTCCGAGGAACTGTAGGACTGTTTCGCCAGCCGGCCCAGCTCCTTGTTCAATTTTTCCCGTACGACATCCGGCAGCTCCGCCTGGGCAATTTTTGTCCGGTACTCCTCAATTTCGTCGGCCTCCTCCCCCAGTTCCGCTTGGATGGCCTTCATCTGTTCCCGCAGATAGTAGTCCCGCTGGTGGTCACTCATCTGCTCTCGGGCGCGCTCTTGAATCTCTTGGTCCAAAGAGAGGATTTCCGCCTCCCGCTCCAGTAAGCGGTACAGCTTTTCCAGCCGTTTGACAGGACGCAGTTCCTCCAGCACAGCCTGCTTGTCGCTGTTGCGCATAGGGATATTTTGGGCGATATAGTCGGCGATATGGCCCGGGTCCTGACTTGCCAGCACATGGACCAACAGGTCAGGAGAAAGCTTGGCGGACAGCTCGGCATAATCTTGAAACAGCTCATAGGCGGCTCGTATCAACGCCTCCGTCTTGGCATTGCTCCGGGCGGCAGTCTCCGGCGCATGAATCTCCTGTACCTCCCCCTCCAAATAGGGGGCGGTACGCAGCACCTGAATCATTCGGCCTCGGGTTTGCCCCTCAACCATGACCCGCACATTGTCCCCGGGCATCCGAAGAATCTGACGGATACTGGAGATTGTACCAATCTGGTACAAATCTCCTCCCCCTGGTTCATCCACTGTGATATCCTTTTGGCCCACTAAAAAGACTGGACTCCCGGCGGTCATGGCCGCTTCCAGCGCCTTGACCGACGCCTCCCGGGCCACCTCAAAGTGGAGCAATACATTGGGAAACACCGTCAGCCCCCGCAGCGCGATGATGGGCATAGCGGCGGTGTGCAGAACCTCCCATTCCTTCGACATAATCGATCACTTCCTCTCGAACATGCAAGCTGGGGACAGCGCAGACGCCCCGCAGCCCCGCTGTGGGGTATTTGCGGGACGTCTGATTGATTCCTATATCATCAGCCGGCGCGGCCATGGTGGCCAGACCGTTCCACTTGCAGGGTTGCCTTGCCCAATTTGGGCCGCTGTGTCCGCTCCGGGTCGCGGGTCAGCTGCGGAGGCTCCCCGGTTTTCACGCAGTCCTCGGTAATGGTTACCTTGACAATGGTGGGGTCGGAGGGGATATCATACATGATCTGGTTCATAACCTCCTCCAGAATGGCCCGCAGGCCCCGGGCGCCAATCTCCCGAGCCACTGCCCGGTCAGCAACCGCCTCCAGAGCTTCCGGTGTAAACTCCAGTTCCACCTCATCATAGTTCAGCAGCACCTGATACTGCTTCACCAGAGCGTTTTTGGGCTCGGTGAGGATCCGCACCATCTGCTTCTGATTGAGTGATTCCAGCGTTGTCACCACAGGCATACGGCCCACCAGTTCGGGGATAATGCCGTATTTCAACAGATCCTGTGGCTGAAGTTCCGCCATCATCTCGCCCACATTGCGCTCTTTCTTGCTCTTAATCTCTGCGCCGAAGCCTAAGGACCGCTTATCCAAGCGGTGCTCAATAATTTTGTCGATGCCATCGAAAGCGCCGCCGCAAATAAACAAGATGTTGTGGGTGTCAATCTGAATAAACTCCTGATGGGGGTGCTTCCGTCCGCCTTGAGGGGGGACGTTGGCCACAGTACCCTCCAGAATCTTCAGCAGCGCCTGCTGCACACCCTCTCCGGATACGTCTCGGGTGATGGAAGTATTTTCGCTCTTTCGGGCGATTTTATCCATCTCATCAATATAAATAATACCGCGTTCAGCCAACTCAATGTCATAGTCGGCAGCCTGGACCAGACGCAGAAGAATATTCTCTACATCATCGCCCACATAACCTGCTTCAGTGAGGGTAGTGGCGTCGGCGATGGCAAAGGGGACCTTCAGCACTCGGGCCAGTGTCTGGGCAAAGAGAGTTTTGCCGCAGCCGGTGGGACCCATGAGGAGGATGTTGCTCTTCTGCAACTCCACATCCTCTGCTCCGCCGAAGTAAATGCGTTTATAGTGGTTGTATACCGCTACGGACAGGGCCACCTTCGCCTTCTCCTGGCCAATGATATACTGGTCCAGAACGGTGTGTATCTCCTTGGGAGTGGGGATGGCATCAGGAATCTCTCCCAAAAACTGCTCATCGTCCAGCAGCGACTCAGCCCCCATCGCCTCCATACATAAGCTGACACACTCGTTGCAGATATAGACGCCGGGACCGGCGATCATCCGCTTTACCTGATCCTGGTGCTTACCGCAGAAGGAACAGCGCACCCGTCTCTCGTCATTGATTGCCATTGGAAACACCTCGTCTCTCGAGATAGTAAAATCTTACCGCCTGTCGATCACCTTGTCAATCAAACCGTACTCCACCGCCTCTTGAGCGGTCATAAAGTTGTCACGCTCACAATCGGCGGTGACCACTTCAATGGGTTTTCCGGTATTTTCAGACAGAATATGGTTCATCCGCTTCTTGATAATCTCCAACCGGCGCAGGTGGATGGCCATATCGGTAATCTGGCCCTGGGTTCCCGCAGAGGGCTGGTGAATCATAATTTCGGCGTTGGGCAGGGCCAGCCGCTTGCCTTTGGCTCCAGAGGACAGCAGGAACGCCCCCATAGAAGCGGCCATGCCGATACAGATGGTGGACACGTCGCACTTGATATACTGCATGGTATCGTAGATGGCCATACCAGCTGTAACGGAGCCGCCGGGGCTGTTGATATAAAACTGGATATCCTTGTCCGGGTCCTGGGCCTCCAGAAACAGAAGCTGGGCCACCACCAGGGAAGCGGTGGTGTCGTTGACCTCCTCAGACAGCATGACAATGCGGTCATTGAGCAGACGTGAGAAAATGTCATAGGACCGTTCGCCCCGGTTGGTCTGCTCTACTACTACAGGAACTAAACTCATAGTGTTACTCCTTTATTCAGATGGGATACCAAATTATACCCATTTCATGGAAAATTCATTCCCCTGGCAATATAGGGTCATGCCCGGAGCAGCAAAGGCCGCTCCGGGACATGGATTTCATTCCTCCTCGGCCTTGGGTTCCTCGCTCTTCTTGGCCCGGGTACGTTTGGGCTTTTCCTCGCCCTCCTCCGCCTTCTTTGCGGACTTCTTGGCAGGCTTCTTTTTGGTGACCTTGGCCTGAGAAATTACCAGCTCGCTGGCTTTCCGCAGGGATAGGTCACTCTTCAAGCTGTCCGCAGGAATGATTGCTTTCACCTGCTCGGCGGGCATGTTATACTGCTCGGCCATCTTGGCGATCTCCGCCTCATACTCCTCATCGGACACTTCAATATTCTCCGCCTTAGCCACCGCAGTGAGGGCCAGTTCTGTCTGGACCTGCTTCAAGGCGGCGGGCTTGGCGGAAGCCCGCATCATCTCGGGGGTCATACCCATCATGGACATATACTGGTCCATGGGGATTCCCTGGCTCTGCAAGCGCATGGCGTAGTCGTCCATCAGGCGGTCAGTCTGGCTCTCTACCATACCGTCGGGAATTTCGCACTCCATGTTCTCCACCAGCTGCTCTATGACGGCATTCTCAAAGTCGCTCTGGGCCTGGGCATTCTTCCGCTCCAGCAGTTTGTCGCCCAGATCCTTGCGGAAATCGGCCAGAGTCTCAAACTCAGACACATCCTTGGCAAACTCATCGTCCACTTCGGGAACCTGAGACTCCTTCACCTCGTTGACCTTCACATGAAAGACCACCGCTTTGCCGGCCAAATCGGCGTGGTAGTCCTCGGGAAAGGTGATGTCGATGTCCTTTTCCTCGCCAGCCTTCATACCGATGACCTGTTCTTCAAAGCCGGGGACAAACATACCGGCTCCCAGCTTCAAATCATAGTTCTCACCCTTGCCGCCTTCAAAGGGGGTGCCATTGTCAAACCCCTCAAAGTCGATGACGGCGGTATCGCCCTTTTTCGCCTTGCGCTTGACGCTGACCAGACGGGTGGCCCGGTCGATGTAAGGCTTGAGCTCTGCGTCAATATCCTCGTCGGTAACCTTAACTTCCTCTTTATAGGCGGACAGACCCTTGTATTCGCCCAGCTTGGCCTCAGGGCGGACCGAGACCAGCGCCTTAAAGGTAAAGCCCTCTTTTCCCACCTCCACAATCTCCATTTTGGGGTAGCCAACATCGTCCAGCGCCTGTTCCTTCACGGCCTGCTCATAGGCCGCAGGATAGGCATCGTTGATGGCATCCTCATAAAACACACTGGCGCCGTACATACCCTCAATAATTTTCCGGGGGGCCTTGCCTTTCCGGAAGCCGGGAACATTGATGCGCCCGCGGTTTTTCAGATAAACTTTTTGGATGGCAGCCTCAAACTCTCCTGCCTCCACCTGGATGGTGAGCTCAACGGTACTCTTTTCTTTCTTCTCAACACTGGTGACCTTCATTTGTCAATTTCCTCCTGTCGGCCCCCCGCAAAAGTACGCTATACTGGGGCCCTTTTACTTTCGCCACGATATTCTATCAGATATGCAGCGGTTTGAACAGTCTTTTTTTGAAATTTCCCTGTTTTTTCCCTTTTTCAATTGCGCAGAACATGGGAATGTGGCATTTTGACGGTGCAACGGCGGTTCCTATCCGCCCTTACCAGATGCACACCGGCCGGAACCGTACATAATCGGCCGCAACCAGGCGGTAATCCACAGTTCCCTGCCGTCCGGTGACGGCCAGGCGATGGCTCCCCCCATGGAGGTGGCCATAGCAGCACAGCTTTACACTGTAGTTCTCCAACAGGTCGATGATCTCTTGGCACCGGTAGCCTTGGTACAGGGGAGGATAGTGGAGAAAACACAGCTTTTCCCGCTCCCCCGCCGCTTTCAAAGACGCCTCCAACCGGATCAACTCTCGATTGAAAATCTTGGCGCTGTGCTCCCCCCGGTCCTCCTCATAGAACCATCCCCGGGTGCCGCACAGGGCGGTCTCCCCATAAACATGACAGTTATTGTGAAGAATATCCAAGGTATGAAAGCCGTTCTCCCGGAAAAAAGTTTTCATCTTGCTGGCGGTAGTCCACCAATAGTCGTGGTTCCCCTTGAGAAGCAGCTTCCGCCCTCCGGGCAAGGCATCCAGAAAGGAAAAGTCCTCCTTTGCTTCCTCCAAACTCATGCCCCAGGACACGTCGCCGCAGATAACCACCGTATCCTCCTGAGACACAATCTGAAATCCCTCTTTCAGTTTGTCGATATAGCCCGCCCAGCCCCCTCCAAACACGTCCATGGGCTTGTTGCTGCCTAGAGAGAGGTGGGTATCTCCAATGGTATACAGGGCCATAGGCTTACTCCAGCAGAGACAGCACCGCGTCCACCATACGTTCCTTCTCCACCACCTGGGTAAAGCGGACGGATTTGTTCCGCAGTCCGGCCAGCGGAGCGGGGACGGGCTGTCCGGATTTGGCGGCCAGCTGGTCCAGAGCGTCCAGGCCGGAGGCAGGGCTGGGCTCTCCCAGCGCCTCCAGCACACTTCCGCAGAACTTGAAAGGGCTTGCGGTGGAGGCCACAATGGTGGGAGTATCGTCCTCGGTCTCGGCGCGGTACTGCTCCAGGGCGGAGAAAGCTACCGCGGTATGGGTGTCAATGAGGTAGCCATACTTCTGATACACGGCCCGGATCATTCGCTGGGTCTCCTTGTCGTCGCAGAAATAGCCCTTAAACCGCTTTTGCAGTTTATCCTTCACCCGGTCGCTCACCTGGTACTTGCCCACCTCGTTGAGCCGGGCCATGCAGCGCCTCACCTCGTCCGGGTCCTGGGTGAGCGAGTACAGCAGCCGCTCCAGATTGGAGGAGATGAGAATGTCCATAGAGGGAGACATGGTGTTGTAGAAGGTGCGGTTGCGGTCGTATATGCCATCCCGCAGAAAGTCGGTAAGCACGTTGTTGCGGTTGGAGGCACAGATCAGCTGGTCGATGGGCAGGCCCATTTCACTGGCGTAGTAAGCGGCCAGGATGTTGCCGAAGTTGCCGGTGGGCACACAGATATTCACCATCTGACCGGGCTGGACCTTCTCATCCCGGAGCAGATCACAGTAAGCGGAGATGTAGTAGACGACCTGCGGCAGCACCCGGCCCCAGTTGATGGAGTTGGCCGAGGAGAAGAAATACCCCCGGCCCGCCAGTTCCCGGCGGAGCCTCTCGTTGGAAAAGAGCCTCTTTACACCGGTCTGCGCATCGTCAAAGTTGCCCACCACCGCGGCAACCCCTACATTCTCCCCCTCCTGGGTGACCATCTGAAGTTCCTGTACCTGTGACACCCCGTCTTTGGGGTAGAACACCAAAATCTTGGTTCGGGGCACATCCTTAAACCCCTCCAAGGCGCCCTTTCCTGTGTCACCGGAGGTGGCCACCAAAATACACGCCGTCTTGTTTTCCTCCGTCTTGACCAAGGAAGCGGACAGCAGATGGGGCAGCATCTGGAGTGCCATGTCCTTAAAGGCACAGGTTGGGCCATGCCACAGTTCCAGACAGTGGGTGTTTTCATCCACTGTGCGGACAGGGGCTACCGCCGGTGTATCAAACTTGTCCGGGCCGTAAGCGACGTTGGCAAAGCCGGTGAGTTCCTTGACGGAGAACTCCTCCAAAAACATCTTCATAATGTATACGGCCCGCTGCTGATAGGCCATGGATTTGATGTCCTCCAGCGCCTTCCCGGGCAGCTTGGGGATATAGTAGGGAGTCAGCAGTCCGCCATCCTTGGCCAGTCCCTGGGCAATGGCCTGAGACGCGGAATACTGAATTGAATGATCCCTCGTACTGATATAGCGCATGTTAATCCTTCCATTCTGTTCCACATTATGGACGGCGCCGCCGTCCTCTTTTCTGATACAATATTATGCCAGCTTTTTTCCTGAAGGTCAAGGGATTTTAGTACTAAAAGGCGTTTTCCCAGTGGCGGATCTCCGGTGTTCTTGTCGCCAGCCCCTGTGGGGCGTAAATCTCGACCACATCGAAGCGGGGCTGAAGCTGAGTGGGATGCTGAACCAGATAGAGCTCCGCCGCCATTCGCAGCCGCGCCTGCTTGCGGCGGTCTACAGATTCTCCCGCAGAACCATAGGTGTCGCTTTTGCGCAGCTTGACCTCTGCAAAGCAGAGATACTCCCCATCCTCCGCCACCAAATCCAGTTCCCCAAAACGGCATTTCCAGTTGGCGTCGGTCACACGGAACCCCTTGTTTCGCAGCAGCTCCGCAGCCAGTTCCTCCCCCCACCGGCCCAGCAGGCGACTCTCCTGACCGCTCATCGGTTTTCTGCCTCCGCATCGTTTTCCGCATGTTCGTCCGCTACCGGGGAGCCGGAACCGTCAAGCACATGTTCTTTCTGGAGATTGGCGGACTTCAAAAAGGTCCGGCGGTGGATGGGACTGAGGCCGTGCTGGGCCAGCAGCGCATAGTGCAGCTTAGTGCCGTATCCCTTGTGCTGGTCGAAGCGGTACTCTGGATAGTTTGCTGCCATCTCCACCATATACCGGTCACGGCTCACTTTGGCTAGGACGGATGCCGCCGCGATGGAGGCGGAAAGGCTGTCCCCTTTCACCAAACAGCGGTGGGGCGTGAGGATGGCGGCGCTTCTCCCCCGGTCCCGGTTGCCGTCGATCAGAGTAAAATCCGGTCGTTGTGACAGGCCGTCAATAGCCAGCTGCATGGCCTTCATCCGGGCACTGAGGATATCCGTTTCGTCGATCTCCTTCTCGGTCACAAAGGACACCGACCAGGCTAGCGCCCTCTCCTGGATGACAGGGAAAAGAGCTTCCCGCTTCTTCTCGGACAGCTTTTTGGAGTCATTCAGTCCGGGGATATTCTCTCCCAGCGGCAGGATTACCGCTGCCGCATACACCGGGCCTGCCAGGGGTCCCGCCCCCGCCTCGTCACAGCCGCAGACGGCAGAATACCCCTCTGCCATTGCCTCTTTTTCGTACTGCCAGAAATCCATGGTTATGTCTCCTTCCAGTGGTCCTCGTACCAATGCCACAAAAAACCGTAATTGTTCAGCCGTTCGTAGGTCACCTTCAGCTGGTTTTCCTCCTCAAATTCGGGAATCAGCGTCCCATAGAAAAACCAGTCCAGTAGCGTTTTGAAGTCTGGGGCCGCAGGGTCGCCGCCCTCCTGCCAGTAGTCCTCGTCCCACGGCACGTCATGGGCAAAGGCGGTGAGCAGCCAGCTTGCACCGAAATCGGGGTCGTCCACCACCACCCGGTCCTCCGGCTTGGACAGGTCCCACAGTAGCCAGTCGCTGTCCCAATTCCCAATGGGGAGGTATTTGCCAAACTGCTCCGGCCCGGCGGAGTAGGAAAAATAGGTCTGGGCACTGCGGCGGAACTCCTCCATGGCCTCCCTCAGCTCCTTCATACCGGTTATCAGCGTCAGCGGTCTGGGACAGGTGTACTGGTCAGAACCATTGGAAATACCCCAAAGGTGAAAATTGATCTGATAGGATTTGAGAAACGCCCTATAAAGGGAGGGGACTTTCAGCTGGTACTCCTCCTCAAAGGCGGCAAGCTCTCCGTCTGTAACCCCGGCGGGCACCAGGCCAGTTTGGGAAAACCAGCCCCGGTCCTTCAAAGCCTGAAAGGCGTTTTCGATAAAGTCCTTTTCCCCCTGGACTGTCATATGCTCCCCCTCCTTAAAAGCAGCTCACTTGAATGTCCGCATTCTCCTCCAGTTGGTTGAGCCCCTTTTCTCCGTGGGCCATAATGACGATCTGTGACTCATTCTGCCGGCAGCCCACCAGCCCTTTGTCCGGGTCGGCAAAGACAGCCATTTTCCCCTCCACCAAAAAATGGAAGTAATGGCCCATCAGTTCTCGGTTTTCCGGGGTGTCCTCCATATCGCAGTCCCCGCCCCGGGACAGGAAGCCGGTGGCATTCATCGCCAATAAGTGCAGCAGCGCCCCTTCCAAGTCCAGCCCCCAGCAGTCCTCACGGCCCTCGCCCCAATCCAGCCAGGGCTCTCCAGTATTCAAATCCAGGTACATGGTCCACACGCCCTGGTTCTCCACCGCCAGCAGCAGACTGTCCTGTACCATCCCCTCCTCAAAGTCCTCGCCAAAGGCATCGTCTTCCGGGTCCATCTGCCGGAAGGTGAGGATATCGTTCAGGGCGTCTGTAGTAAACAGCTTTCCTCCCTTGCCGAAGTGCAGATAAAACTGCCGCAGAGCCTCCGGGAATTGGATACCCAGACGCGCCTCCGCCTTGCTGACCTCCTCTGCGGACAAAGCCATGGACCGCTTGCCCAGCAGGGCCCGTGACATGACCTCCAGTTTTTCCGCAAAGGTCACTGGGGCTGGAGACTGGATGAACTTAGCTGGGTCCAGGATCTTTCTGTCGTCCCTACGGCGCCACTGGATGGGACAGATGTCCGACAGCGCCTCCAGTTGGGCAGGGTCACGGCTGTAAAGCAGGATCTTTGCCCGCTCATAGTCGCAGCTTCGCAGCAAAAGCCCGCGCTCCGGGTTGCAGGCGAACTCCCAGTTGCAGGGCATGATGCTCTCCAAGGTGGAACATCCAAACCGCCGGGCCATCGTCTCATACCGAGACAGCTTGCCATCCTTCTTCACCGGTGTCTGTGCCCAGACGCAGTTGGGCATCATGTTGTCCAGAGCCTCTCCGATTTGCCGAAGCAGCAACGTGGGAAGAGTATGTGGGCGGCCCCCCACCAGCCAGTCGCACCAGCGCTGCCATTCTATATCGGGAAAATACGGCGATTTCTGCCCCACCCGAATGCCGGCGTGGGGCGCCCAATTGGACGGCATCATTTCCGTGCTCTCGCTCCGGAAGGCAAAGGACTGTTTTTTCTGTCTGCAATAGACCAGTCCGTTCCCAGCCAGCTCCGTCTCCTTCGCCGGCAAAAAGCCCAATTTGTGCATCTGCTCCTCCCCGCCGATCACCTCGTACATGGCGATGAATACCTCAGGGAGAACATCATAGGAGCGTAATTTGTCAATGGCCGCCTGACCGGGATGCTTGTCTGTCCAGTCCGGGCCAAAAGCTGTACGGCACAGGTTGCGTAAATCCTCCTTGAAGGGCTCTGGCGGGGTGTCTTGAAGAGCGCGGTAGTCCTCGACAGTATAGGCCTTTTTTCCATCCCACATCATCCTTTCCATTTTATGGTGTCTCTAATGTAAACCGCCCCAGCTTTCCGCCCCGGTACTCATCCAGAAGGACCCGGGACATCCGTTCGGTGTCCAGCTCGTTGCCGGAAACGCGCATCCCCCGTCTGGCGGCGGCGGTCTGAAGGAGACGGTAACCCCAGGCTGCATCGTTCTCCCCTTCCTCCCTTGCGGGGACTTCCGAGAGCTTGTAGCTATCCATAAGGGCCTGGGGATAGCGCTCCCCCAGCAGGGCCATGAAGTGACAGCCCAGGGTCTCCACATCCATGATCTCGTCCTTCACCGCCCCGGTAAAGGCCAGATTCATGCCGGTGCGCTCGTCCTCAAATTTGGGCCAGAGGATGCCGGGGGTGTCCAACAGGTCCAGCCCCTGATCCACATGGACCCACTGCTTCCCCCGGGTGACGCCGGGGCGGTCCCCCGCTTTGGCGGACTTCCGTTTCGCCACTTTGTTGATAAAGGTGGATTTGCCCACGTTGGGTACCCCCACCACCATGGCCCGGACGGGCCGGCCTATCTGGCCTTTCTCCCGCCAGCGGGCAATCTGGTCTTTCAGCACACCTTGCACTACCGCAGAAAACTGGCCGATTCCCTTCCCGGACCGGGCGTCGCTCTCCAAAACGGAGTGGCCCTGGCTCCGGAAATACGCCCCCCAGGCTTTGGTTTGGGCGGGGTCGGCTTGGTCCGCCCGGTTGAGGACGATAAGCCGGGGCTTTTCCGCACAGATGGCGTCGATATCCGGGTTGCGGCTGGACGCTGGAATACGGGCATCAATAATTTCCGCCACAATGTCTACCAATTTCAAGTCGGCCTCAATCTGACGCCGGGTTTTGGTCATGTGGCCGGGGTACCATTGAATGTTCATTAAGATCCTCCTACTTTATCACCGGCATGGTATACACAAATTCATCGCTGGGGGGCAACTCCACTCGCTTCTCCCATAGTTCATCCGGGATATCCGGCCAGAGGTCAAAGGACCCCGCAGGCAGAAAGATAAGGGTCACATCTTCTTCCAGGCCAAACCGCTCTCGATAGTAGTAGGCCCCCTCGGCACTCCAGGGGTTTCGCACATACCACTGTCTATTGTCGTACCGGTCGGTGGGCAGAATCAAGGTCTTTTCTCCTCCTGTCTTTGCCTGATCAATCAGCCGCTGCTCGGTAAGGTTGCAGGCGAGTACATTGCTCCCTCGGTATACCCAAGGGACCATCAGCACAACCGTCAGTGCCGCCACCCCCCATAGGATGGGTTTTCTGGTCAGAAAGGGGACGCATACATCCACCGCCGTCAAAAGCACCATCACCATGGGGAAGAAGTAAAACCTCCAGCCGGAGATGGACACCGCCGCCACCGGCATCAGAGACAAGGGGGCCGACAAATACAACAAAAGCCGTCCGGTTTTCACCCTCCCGCTACAATTCTGAACCATCAACGCCAGCAGCGGCAGCAGCCAGCACAGGCCACACATCATGGCGTCCGCCGGCGTGCCGCGCCCCCCAGTCTTCCACATCCAACACCCCCAGGCCAGGGGGATCAACCCCAGCGGCATCAGCCAGCGGACCTTGCTGTCCCAGAATGCCCCGGCCGTAAGAAAGGCCAGTGGCAGACTGGTATGGACTCCCTCTAACAAGGGTCCTGCCAACAATGTGCCCAAATACCGCCCGGCAATCTGTCCGGCGGCGGACAGCAGCCCTCCCTCTAACGAGAACGAAAGGGCCCGGCGTCCTCCCAGAGAAACACCATCGGTCAGCAGCGTTATTACAATGTCGTTAAAAAACATGAGGTAGACCGCCAGCACCGCCCCCGCTAGGCACGCCCAAAAGGGCAGCTGAAGTCTTTTTCCCGCAGCGGTCATGGAGTACAGCGCCAAAATCAGACCAGCTCCCAGAAACAGCAGGGATAAGTGCTCTAAAAACAGGCCCATCACCAGGGTGTGTACAAACAGAAATACCGGCCAGCCCCCCGTCCGCCTGCTTTTTTCCACATGAACCAAGGCGGTCAGCCATATCAGAAAGGCCAGCACCGATAAACTGTAGTTGCCAAAGCCGGACACCCAGCCGTAAACCTCCCGCCACAAAGCCGTTGGCATGAGAAGAATCCCGAAATTGCAGGTCAGAAAGGCGGGAAGAAAGCCCTCCTCCCGCCCCCGGGCGGCCAGCTTTGCCATAAGATAGGGAATCAGGAACATGGTCCCGCCCATCACCAGTGTTTTGATGGTGAGGGAGCGGCACAGGACAACTGCACAAAAATTACCCGCATACCGGTTGTTCAGCAGCCCGTACCGCCACCAGTCCAGCCCTGTCTGGGTGCCCCACTGGAGGTCGTCCACCAAACTGTAGTGGGCTGCTCCCCCCAGAAGCATCCAGAACGCTGCAACTAGAATCAGCGTGCTCAGGCGCAGATACTTAGAACGGTTCAGCGCCGTTCACCTCCCATAGTCTGGCAGGTCCGCCAAATGTCAGAAATTTGTAAGGAACCTGTCCGCTGTTTTGTAAGAATTACCTGTTATCCTCTCTATTACCAAAAACTGAAAGGAGTCTTTTTTATGAGCTTTTTCGCTTTAAAAGGAATTGCGCTGCTGTCCATGCTGTGGGACCATGCAACCTATGTCTGGCCATTGGCGCTGACGGTGGAAGTCCTCTTCTTCCCCAACACCGCAGAGACCATCCCGGCACTTCTGGTCCTTCAGCGCTGTACAGACTACATCGGCCGCATCGCCGCGCCCATCTTTCTGTTCTCCATCGCCAACGGGTACCGGCACACACGGAACTTCAAAATGTACGCTTTGCGCCTGCTGGTTTTCGCCTGTCTGGCCGAGTATCCCTATTATCTACTGTTTGGCTTCCATGGAAACATTATGTTTACCCTGCTGCTGGGGCTGCTCACCCTGCGGCTGATGAACTGGGGCAACGAGAAACGAATGGGACTGGGGTATCTGCTGGCTGCCGGAGTGGTAATTGCAGCCGAACATTTTGCCATTGCCGAGGGAAAGGGGCGTTACATCCTGTTCATCCTGGTCTTCTATCTCACCGAACACTGGCCGGTACGGAAAAAGGCCCTGCTGTGGCTGTTCCTCATGCCCCTGTCCCGGTACAAGCTGATTTGGATGTTCTTTTCCGACCAGCTGTTCATCTATACCTGGTTCCATATGCTGTGTATCAACGCGGCGGGACCCCTGCTGGGGGTAGCGTTCACCTTCTTTTACAACGGCAAAAAGGGAAGGGCCTTTCCCGGGGACAAATACTTGTGGTACGTCTTCTACCCTGCCCATCTGCTGGCGCTGGGTCTGGCGCAAAAGGTGTTGCTGGGAGCGTAATGCCCGTTATTGCAGTCGGTTTACCATAATATATTCGTCTTCTGTTTCACTGGCAAGGTCAAAGCCGATTCTTTGATACATGCGAACCGCGTAGTTGGCTTTTTGAACCGCCAGTGAGGCCCGTCGATATCCGCAATCCTTCAATATGGAAAGCATTCGCTCATCATCTCAGTCCCAATCCCAAGTCCCCGGTATTTCTTGTATAATGAGACAGCGAAGGAAAGCGTTTCATTGTCAACATGCCCATAGTCGTCCATAATGCGGACCCAAACGGCACCCACTACCCTGCCATCTGCCTCCACGGCAAGGGCTCTGTCATCTTCTTCCCTTCCAAACCCGGCAATGTAAACTTGGAGCTCCGGAGCTTCAAGGATAGCTCTTGGAGGCGGCTCCACCCCTTCCGGAACGAAGATTGCCTCATACAAAAATTCCTTCCGAAGAGGGTATTCTGACTTTTCCAGTGTCCTTATGTTATATTCCATACCACTCCTCCTCCGGCAATAAGAGCGGATTGAAGAAAAAGGAGCGGCAAAGCCGCTCCTTTTTTGAATCACAGCGCTTCCTTGACCTTAGCGGCCTTGCCCACGCGGTCACGCAGGTAGTACAGCTTGGCGCGGCGCACCTTGCCCTTGCGGACAACCTCCACCTTCTCTACCGCCGGGGAGTGGAGGGGGAACACCTTCTCCACACCAATGCCGTAAGAGATGCGGCGGACGGTGAAGCTCTCCTCAATGCCGCCGTGCTTCTTTGCAATCACAGTGCCCTCGAACACCTGAATACGCTCACGGTTGCCCTCCTTCACCCGTAGGTGAACCCGTACTGTGTCGCCAATGGACACCTTGGGCGGCTCGGCCTTGGTATACTTCTCGGTAAACGCTTTCATCAGATCCATACTTGCTTTCCTCCTGTTGTATAGGCGTTCATTCCGGCCTTCCGTCTTTCTTCATTTAAGACACCGCAGAGGACCGCCCGTTTTCAGACGAAAAGGAGTTTATCACAGTTCCATTAGAATTGCAAGATGTTTTTCGCCTGTCAGGAAAATTATTTGCGGGAGTTACCATGATACAGACCAAATGAACACAAACCACGGCGAACAGGAATCGGCATGCCAGCCAAAATACAGCTTGCAAATCAAGTAAAACAGTGGTATAATACCTCCGCCTATTATACAAGAAGGGGAAGATATTCATGTCCGGACATTCCAAGTGGCACAACATACAAAAGACCAAGGGCGCGGCAGACGCCAAGCGCTCCCAAATTTTTACCAAGATCGCCCGCGAGATGATTGTCGCGGTGAAGACCGGCGGCAGCGGCGACCCCGCCAACAATTCCCGCTTGGCCACCGTCATTGCCAAAGCCAAAGCGGCCAACATGCCCAATGACAACATTAAGCGCACTATTGATAAAGCGCTGGGCTCCGGCAACACAGACAGCTTTGAAAATGTGGTCTATGAGGGCTATGGTCCCAATGGCGTAGCTGTCATTGTAGAGGCCCTCACCGACAACCGCAACCGCACCGCCCCCGAAGTGCGCCACCTGCTGGACAAGTACGGCAAGGGACTGGGTGCCACTGGCTGTGTGTCTTGGTCCTTTGACCGAAAGGGCGTTATTGTCATCGAGTCCGAGGATCTGGATGAGGACACCGTGATGATGGATGCCCTGGAGGCGGGTGCCGATGATATGCAGGCCGATAGCGAGGTTTTCGAGGTCTACACCAACCCTGACGCTTTCGCTGCCGTCACAGAGGCACTGGAGGCCAAGGGCTACACCTTCCTGGAGGCCGGTGTTCAGATGGTGCCCCAGAACTATGTTACACTTACGGACGAGGGCGATATCAAAAACATGGAAAAGCTCATTGATCTGCTGGAAGAGAACGACGACGTGCAGAACGTCTACCACAACTGGGACCAGGGTTGACCAAGTTTTTTCAATGAACAAACGCCATACTTTTCAAAAAGTTTGTTTCAATTAACAACCTTTTAGATCGATTGAATTTGCAGTTGTGATTTTTGCCGTTTAAGCTGTATATACATTCTTCTCCTGTTGTGACATTCGTTTCCTGCAATCCGAGAAGGGAAACGTTATGAAATCGGGACTGTGATTCGAGCGTATCGAATAGAGATTGAGGTTGGAATGTGTACCCCACGACCGATAATGGGGAATCACGCCAACCTCAATCTCTTTCTGCGTTTCTGTGCAGAAACAGTCTCTTACCTAAAAACACCGTGATGGTCAAATGGATTCCATCTCATTGAACTGAATATTTCTCATTGCTTCCTATGATACTTGCTCATAATTTCCTCCATATTGATGCTTTGCAAACTTTTTTGCAGGTCCTCTTGTACTCTATGATAGGAAGAATCCAAAATACGGTGAATGTTTCGCCCCACTGGACACACAGGGGAAGGAGCTGCATGAATGCCAATCAATTTATCGAGAAAATCCGGTTCAATCGCTTTGCAGATGCGATATAACGTAATCTCTTCCGGAGGACAGTTAAGCGCTGTACCGCCAGTACCAAATTTGACGGAAAGAATGCCATCTTTCTTTAATGCGCTTATGATATTCCGTATGGTTACAGGATTCACACCGGTAGAGAGTGACAGCAATTCGCTTGTAACTTTCTTGCTTTCTCCATACTCACAAATAAAAACAAGACAATGAATGGCAACCGAACATTTGGTGCTTATATGCATATGCTTATCCTCCCCCTCCAAAACCGCCAGATATCAGCTATATTATCACAAAAGACTTTTGGTGTAAATATTGACATTACATCCAGCAAGGATTATACTGTCTCTGGTATAAATCTAAAAATTACACGTTGGGGGTATATAACATGAAGTATGTGCAGCTGATTTTCAGCCCGACAGGGGGAACGGAAAAAACAGCAAAGCTGGTTACATCGGTGTGGAGTCCATCGGTAGAGACCGTTGACCTGACAAACCCTGCAGCTGATTTCTCAACATGCAGGATAGCGGCAGAAGATCTTGTTCTGATTGCTCTTCCCTCCTATGGAGGTCGTGTCCCAAGTCTCGCCGCTGAACGGCTAACACAAATTCAAGGCAATGGCGCAACGTGTGTGTTGTTGTGTGTATATGGCAACCGGGCCTATGAGGACACCTTGATTGAACTGGCAGACATCGCAAAAAAAGATGGATTCACCGTAGCTGCCGCTATTTCCTCAGTGGCAGAACACTCCATCATACACCAATATGCATCCGGCCGGCCGGACCAAGAAGACGAACGGCAGCTCAGAGCCTTTGGAACGGTGATTTTTGAACAATTCAAAGCGGGAATGTTGAATGGGGCACCGCAGATTCCTGGCAGCCGGCCTTACAAAAAGGCAGGCGGTGCGGGGCTGGTTCCCAAAGCGGACACGAGCTGTAATGGCTGCGGACTTTGTGCAAAAATCTGCCCAGCAGAGGCAATCCCTCAGGAACACTTGAAAACAGCAGATCCTAAGAAATGTATCTCCTGTATGCGGTGTGTTGCAAAATGTCCCCAGAGCGCTCGAAAGGTGAACCGTGCATTGGTATCGGTTGCCTCGCTGGCACTCAAGAAGGCGTGCAGCAAACGAAAAGAAGCCGAACTTTTTAGGATATAAGCCAAGTTCCACCTTCCTTTTCAAACTGACCGGAAGCACAGTCGCCCATTATGGCTAACCACATCAATATGATATTCATAATCAATAAGCAGTTAATCCGCTCCATATTTTTTGCACATATCAAGTGCCTGGACATTATCCTGCAATACAGTTTCTATAGTATAACCGAGGTTTTGTTTCTATTTGCCGGTAGAGCTTGTCTGAAACCAGTTTAGACTACCCCTTATCCACAATGCTGCTCAAATCATCTGTCCATTCAATGTTGTGCTTCCGATTCTTTTCGTGTTCCCACCCCGCAGGGAGCGGGAATCACAAAGGTATATCCGGTGTAAGAAGCACAAAAGCGAATTAGAGCTATATTTGTTGCGCTAAGCAGACAACCGTCTCCACGTGGGCTGTTCTTGGGAACAAATCAATCGGCTGAGCTTTTACCGCCTGGTAACCCAGCTGGTTAAATCGTGCTACATCCCGTGCCATGGTAGCCGGGTCGCAAGAGACATAAACAATCCGCTGAGGCGCCATGCCCGCCAGAATGGCAGGCACTTCTGGGGCTAATCCTTTCCGTGGCGGGTCCACACAGACAACCTGAGGCTGGACGCCCTCCTCTGCCAGTTTTTTAGCGGTTGCCCCAGCGTCACCGCAGAAAAATTCCACATTGGCAACCCCATTACGCCGGGCGTTTTCTCGGGCATCCTCAATGGCCTGAGGAACAATCTCTGCTCCAATCACTCGACCAGCCCGGCGGGCCAGGGCCAGGGAGATGGTTCCAATACCGCAGTACAGATCCAACACTGTCTCGCCGCCGGTAAGCTGGGCAAAGTCGAAAGCTATATTGTACAGCCGTTGCGTTTGGGCGTGGTTGATTTGGAAAAAGGAGGGGATGGACAGGCGGAATGTCAGACCACATAGTTCCTCCTCCAGCCAATCCTGGCCCCAGAGAAGGGTATATTGATCGCCCAGAATCACATTGGTGTTTTGGGTATTGGTATTGAGGACCACGCCTGACAGCCCCGACTCCGCCTGCCGCATGATGTCCACAAGCGCACCTGACTGGGTGAGACGGGCCGCATTGGCAACCACACACACCAAACTCTCCCCCCAACTATTGGTGCGGACATAGAGGTGCCGGACCACTCCCCTGCTCGTCCCCTCGTCGTAAGCGGAAACTGAATAGCGCTCCATCCAGCTTTTGAAAGCCCTGCGCAATCGGGTAACGGTTTCCGGCTGGAGCGCGCAGTCTGGAGCGTCCAATACGTCGTGACTCCGGGAACGGTAGTAGCCCACCGACAGCCCGTGTCTGTCGTGGGACACCGGAAACTGTACTTTATTCCGGTAGCGGTCGGGGTTCTCTGCCCCAAGCACCGGGGGCAGTTCTAGCTTAACATGCCCCACTCGCTCCAATGCATCAGCGACGCGCTGGCCTTTGGCCCGCAGCTCTTCCGCATAGCTCATATGCCGGAACTGGCATCCGCCGCATTTGCCGTACAGAAGACAGTCTGTTGCAGCCCGTTCCGGGGATGGTAAGAGCAGTTTTGTCCCGCGGCCCCAGGCTACATGTTTGTTCACTTTCTCCAGTCGAACCTGCCATCGCTCCCCGCGAATGGTGTAGGGCACAAAAACCACCCGGTCTTCCAACCGGGCTACCCCCATTCCCTCAGCAGTATAGCCGGTAATATCCAACCTGTGAACGGTGTTTTTTTGGATGTCGGCCATGGGATACACCCCCTATTTATTGACAATCATATCATAGTTTATCGCAAAGGTAAAGTCTTACGAGATGCAAATATCCGTGTTTCAAGGCCATGGAAGCGCCATATGAAAAAATCTGGAGATCGGGAAAAAGTTTTTTCCGCAGGAAAATAAATGGAAATTTGGGGTGCAAATTCTGCTTGAATGTGATATACTCTATTCTGCTGGCAATACCTGCCGGACGACTTGGAGAGGAGGCATAGGTATGTCTCAGCTGTCCAGCCAGATGCGGGACCACCTCAAAGAGCTTGCAGTTTTTGTAAAGTGGATGCTGTATTCCTGCGTTATTGGTCTAATCGTGGGGCTGGTGGCGGTAGCTTTTCACAAGGGAATCCACTGGGCCGCTCTGACCCGCGGAGAACACCCCTGGATTATCTTCCTTCTGCCTCTGGGGGGCGTGGCCATCGTAATGCTGTATCGGGTGTGCGGCATGGAAAAAGACCGAGGCACCAACCTAGTATTGGTCGCCGTGCGGGATGCGGAGCGGCTCAATCTGCGCACCGCTCCCCTCATCTTTTTGTCCACCATCCTCACCCATTTGGTAGGAGGTTCCGCCGGCCGCGAAGGGGCTGCCCTTCAATTGGGCGCCTCTCTGTCCGCTTACATAGGCCGGAAATTACGCTTAGATGAATTGGACGAACGTATTGTCGTAATGTGCGGTATGGCTGCCGCTTTCTCCGCCCTGTTCGGAACTCCTCTTACCGCTGCCGTCTTTGCTATGGAAGTGGTTACGGTGGGCCGGATGTATTATGCCGCTATGGTGCCCTGTCTGGTTTCCTCCTTTACCGCGGTACTGACAGCCCAACACTTTGGCCTCCACATGCAGGACGGCTACCTGGTGTCCGATGCGATCGGGCTGGACCTGCCCACCATCTTTCAGACGGCTGCTTTGGGACTGCTGTGCGCTGTGCTGTCCATCCTGTTCTGCAAAGCCATGCATGTTGCTCCAAAGCTCTATGCAGCATATTTTCCAAATCCCCTGATCCGGGGATTTGTGGGCGGCGGACTGGTATTGGGGCTCACCCTTTTGGTGGGAAGCCAGACCTACAGCGGCGCGGGGGACTCCATCATTCGCCGGATGCTGGCTGGAGATACTATCCCAGAGGCATTTTTGCTGAAGATACTGTTCACCGCACTCACTCTGGGGGCCGGATTCCGGGGCGGCGAGATTGTTCCTGTACTGTTCACCGGTTGTGCTTTCGGTACCTGGGCCGGACCGATCCTCGGATTGCCTCACGGCTTCGCTGGGGCGCTGGGAATGGCCGCCACCTTCTGCGGCACAACTAACTGCCCCATGACGTCTATCTTTCTGGCCTTTGAGCTGTTTGGCTGGGTAGGACTGCCGCTGTATGCCCTATGCTGTGGAGTATCCTATATGCTGTCCGGCTACCACGGACTATACAGCGAACAAAAAATCATCTATTCCAAATTCCGCCCTGAGTGGGTGGACAAAAAAGCGGAGTAAAGGAGAACAACATGACAACTTTCTACCACTTCAATTTCAACGTTCTGGACCTGGAGCGCAGCTTGACCTTTTATCATGAAGCCCTCAACCTGACCCCAATACGGGAGACCGAGGCTGGGGATGGTTCATTCAAACTGGTCTTTTTGGGGGACGAGGCCGGCTCCTCTTTTCAGCTGGAACTGACCTGGCTCCGTGACCGCACCGAACCCTATAACCTGGGGGAGTGTGAGTTCCACCTGGCCTTCCATACCACCGAATATGATGCCTTGTATCAAAAGCACAAGGCTATGGGCTGTGTCTGCTTTGAAAACCCGGCCATGGGCATCTATTTCATCGCCGACCCGGACGGATACTGGATTGAGATTGTTCCGGAGAAGACGTAATGGCCAAAGGGACTCAAAATTCCGGCTGGCCCGGCTTTTTCCGGGTATTTACCGTACTGTGCGCCATCATGCTCCTGCTGGCCCAGCGGTATCTGGACCTGACAGTCCCCGGCTCCGGGGCGCGGCAGGCGCTGCATGTCTATGAGGGGTTGACCTGTTGGGCTGTTCCTGCTCTGTTTATGTTGTGGGGGATGTATGCCCTGGAGGAAGAAGGGCCCCAGCTGACGGCCAGTCTGCTGGGGCTGGTTCTGCCTGCTTTCTGCCTTCTGGTATTCTGGGGGGCGGTATACGCAGTTTCTGCCCATATATTGGGTGGCGGTACACCATCCTGGAGTGCTGTCTGGTCCGCTCTATTATCAGCGGTCCATGGAAACACCCACTTCCATCTTTGGGTGCTTTACCCTTTGATCGGACTTTACTTGGTACACCCGGTATTCCACCGGTTTATCTCCTCTGCCAGCCAAGGAGAGATCCGATATTTTTTGCTTCTGTGCTTCCTGTTTGCCTCGCTTCTGCCTCTGCTGGCCCTCTCCCCTTCCTTCCAGACCGTTGCCCTCCAGCTGGAACGGCTGCAAGTCCATTTGGTTATGGGTTGGGCCGGGTGCTATGTTGGAGGGTGGTATCTGCGGCACTATACCATCAGCCGTTTTGCAGAATATATTTTGTATCTTCTGGGCCTGCTGAGTTTGGCATTGACCACCATGACGCCAACCGTCAGCCCCTTCAGCCCTGCTCTCCTGCGGCAATACACCGCGCCAAATGTGCTGCTCACCGCTGCCGCCTTTTGCACTCTGTTTCGCTATGTGCTGGGGGTGAGCGAAGAGCGTGCCCGCCGCAGGACCGTCTCTGATTTGGGCTCCTATGCGATTGGCATTTATTGGATTCACCAGCTATGGGTGATACTTTTTCAGCATTTTGGGCTGTCTCCCCTCTCCTTTATTCCGCCCCTGTCCGTCCCGCTCTTTGCACTGGTATTTTTCCTGCTCTCCCTCCCCTTCGCCTGGCTGATCTTCCACATTCCAGGCATAGGACCCAAGCTGACCTAACCGCATCCGTCTTTTAAGCAGGACCGGAGACCGCTTTTTGCCGTCTCCGGTTCTGTCTTTCGCTATTGCAGCCTGTGGACAATTTGAGCACAGGCCCGAATCTTCTCTTCGTTGGCCTGCCAGAGCTCATACTCCGACAACCTGGGCAGCCCCATCGAAACGGTATCCTTTCGGTAACGCATTCCGCTGTCCACCGTTTTTCTCCGTCCAGAGGTGTGAAAGCTGGTAATACCGGTATACTCATGCAGCATCCGGATATTCTCTTGGGTCACTCCCGCTCCCTCCATAATGTCAATCCGACCTGCCGCTTGAAAGGTTACCTCCCGCAGTACCTCCCGGCCTGCCGGAGCACTCTGTGCCTGGCCGGAGGTAAGAATGGTCCGGCATCCTAGCTGAATGGCGGTCTCCAAGGCGGCAGCCATGGCGGAGACATAAGAATCTACACAGCTTTCCAGCAACGGTTTGTTTATGGGCAAGTACTCCCTTCTGAACGCGGGTATCCGGCAGGATGTCCGCGTTCTCTTTTATCTCCGACGAGAACTGCTTATTCCTGGTCCTGTTTAATGGTGTTAATGAGGGCAGGGATCATCTGCTTTTTTCGGCTGACCACACCGGGCAAAAAGGCCATCCCCTGCTCCACGCTCGCGCCGAACGCCTTCTTCACCAACTCGTCTGCACCGGGTCCCACCATCAGCAGCTCGGTATTGGAATTGCGCACATCGGTAAACATATAAAAGATATAGTCCAGCCTCTGTTTGGCCAGGGCTTCGGGCAGGTAGGGGCCCACCAGCGCCTGGGCAGCCTTTCGGTTTTTCTCCGTCATATAGCTGCCCTGCCCCACACCAAAACGGACATCTCCGCTGGTAAAAATCTTGTAGTCCCCGTTAAACACCTCCGCCGCTGTCTTGCCGGATACATCCCCGCCATGGGAAAACATGTTGTCAGCATATTCCTCCAGGTCCACCCCGGCCAGCCTGGCCAGTTCCCGAGCTGCACGCTCATCGGTCGGCGTGCAGGTGGGACTGCGGAACATCAAGGTGTCAGACAGGATGGCGGAAAGCAGCAGTCCGGCGGTAGTGGCGTCGATCTCCACCCCGTTCTCTAGATACATTTGATAGACGATGGTGCAGGTACAGCCCACCGGAACATTGCGGAAATACACCGGGCCCTCCGTCTCCAGGGTGCCGATGCGGTGGTGGTCGATAATCTCTAGCACTTCTGCGTGGTCAATGCCTTCCGCCGCCTGACTTTTCTCGTTGTGGTCCACCAGAATCAGCTGCTTTTTATGGAGATTCATCATATTCCGGCGGGAGACAACTCCGATGTACTTGCCGTCGTCATCCAACACCGGGAAGTAGCGGAAGCGCACCGTAGCCATCACCCGGGTGGCTTCTTCTACCGGGGTATGAAGGGTAAAGGTGAGCAGTTTGCCTTGGGTCATGTACTGGCGGATGGGGGCCGCCTGACTGAGCACCTGTCCGGATACATAGGTGCTCAGTTCGGTGCTGATCAGAATACAGCCCTTCTCCTCTGCCAGCATCTGCATGGTGCGGGATACCTTGCTGCTGGCGCACACGATAATACAGCCGGCATCCATCTCCAGCGCGGCCAGCAGACTCTCCGCCCGGTTACTCACCACCACAATATCCCCGGGCGAGATGGACTTTTCAATCTGCTCGGCGCTGCCGGAGCCGATGACAATGCGCCCTTCCACCGTCTTGCCCGTCACATCCCCCACCAGAACTGTGCCGTCCAGAATGTCCAGGATATTCTGGTAGCTGGTTTTAGCAATTTCCAGGGCGTGGGGATCCAGGCCGTCCATATTGGCGGTAGCTACATCTTTTACGGTGATGACCCCTTGTAAATTTTTCTCCTGGTCCACAATACACAAGGTGTCCAGTTCCTGGTCCCGCATGGTCATCCAGGCCCGGCGCAGGCTGGTCTCTCCATCCACCCCCTCCGCCGGACGGATGTCCACATCTCGGATGTGGGGACTGACGTCGGTATACAACTGTGGAAGCGGAACGTTGAAATAGTCCAGCACAAATTCGGTCTCCCGGTTGAGCAGCCCTGCCCGGCAGGGCTTACAGGGGTGCTCCGGGTCCAAAATATTTTTCAGCCGGCTGTAGGCGATGGCGGAACAGATGGAGTCTGTGTCTGGATTGCGGTGGCCGATGACCTTGATGGCCCGGCGGTTGGTGGTCTGACTGTTCATAATATCCTCTTTTCTCCCGCGGTCAGGGGGGAATATTTCCTGTTTTTCTATCATACCACGGCTACCGCCCTTTCGCAAGTCATATTGTTTTGCAACCGGACCACACCGCCTGCCCGGACACCGCCGGCGTACTATCCGTATAACGCACAGCGTTTTCCCTGTAACCATGCCATATCTTTGTATAAATTTGCGGTTGACTTTTGCAAACTATTGCACTACTATGATAAAGCGTTATAAAACAACCCGCTGGAACCGCCAGCCATACTGCTTCCAGCGCAGCAGGAGGAACCCGTATGAGACAGCTACACAGTGAACAGGTGGTCCAGGAGCTGAGAAAACTGTACCGCCAATATGGATATATCCAGTACAAAATGAGCAAATTTGAGCCCTATGACCTCTATGTCCGCAACAAAAGTTTTCTGGTTAGTGAGGATATCCTCACCTTTACCGACGCAGACGGACGGCTAATGGCCCTCAAGCCGGATGTGACCCTCTCCATTGTCAAAAACGCCAAAGAGGGACAGGGGCTGCAAAAGGTGTATTACAGCGAAAATGTCTACCGCACCTCTCATATGACCAAGGGCTTTCGGGAGATTATGCAGACGGGGCTGGAGTGCGTCGGGGACATTGATCTGGTCGCCACAGGGGAGGTACTGCTACTGGCTGCAAAAAGTTTGGAACGGATTTCGTCAGACTATCTTTTGGACGTGAGCCACTTGGGCTTTGCCGCCGGACTGCTGGACAGCGCCGGTGTGGAGGAAAGCTGTCGGGGTCAGCTGCTGAAGCTGATGGGAGCGAAAAATGTCTCCGCCTTGGGAGGATTGTGCCGGGAGCTGGGACTGGACCCGGAGGCATCGGAGGACTTGTGCCAGCTCACCGCCCTCTATGGTCCGCCGGTGGAGCTGCTGCCCCTTCTGGATGAGATGGTCCGGGACGAACGGATGGCCGAAGCACTAACCGAACTAAAGGCGGTGTGCGCCCTGATTCCGGAGGGCCGTCTACGTTTGGACTTCTCCATTGTCAACGATATGGATTATTACAGCGGAATTATCTTTCGGGGCTATCTGCCCGGTCTGCCCAGCGGTGTGCTGTCCGGCGGACGGTATGACAACCTGCTGCGGCAGATGGGCCGGGGGGATGGGGCCATTGGCTTTGCTGTCTATCTGAATCTGCTGGAGCGCCTGGAGGGAACCCAGGCAGGCTACGATGCCGACATATTGCTGCTGTACGACGACAAGACCCCCGCCCCCGCTGTCCTTCGGGAAGCGGAAAACTGCCGCCGTGCCGGCCAGAGCGTCCGGGTCGAACGCCATCGTCCGGAGGGACTTTCCTTCCGGATGGTGAGAAAGGTGGGGTGACCGGCTGTGATCAACATTGCTCTGCCCAAAGGGCGGCTGGGGGAAAAAGTGTATCAGATTCTGGAACAGGCCGGCTACCCCTGCCCCGCGATCCGGGAGGAAAACCGAAAGCTGGTCTTTGAAAACCCAGCCGCCGGTGTGCGCTACTTCTGGGTCAAACCTAGTGATGTGGCCATCTATGTGGAGCGGGCCGCCGCCGACATCGGCATTGCGGGAAAGGATATCCTGCTGGAGTACCAGCCCGAGGTCTATGAGCTGGCTGATCTTGGGGTGGGAACATGCCGGATGTGTGTGGCCGGAAAGAAGGGAGTGCGGGACAGGCGGGACCAGACCCTTCGGGTGGCCACCAAGTTCCCCAAGATTGCCAAGAGTTATTACAGTGCCCAGAGCCGGGATATTGACATTATCAAGCTCCACGGTTCCATCGAGCTGGCGCCTTTGTTGGGATTGAGCGATGTCATTGTAGATATTGTGGAGACAGGGAAAACCCTTCTGGAAAACGATTTAGAGGTCAAGGAGACCATCGTTCCCATCAGCGCCCGGCTGATTGCCAATCGAGTGAGCTATAAGTTCAAGCACCCGGAAATTACCCAGCTTTGCCGCCAGGTGGATGAATACTGCCGGCAGACCTGACACCATAAGAGAGGGAGAACAAGGATGAAGCAATACAACTATGGGGAAGTCCCATTGGAAGATATTCTGGCCCGTCAGGAGGAAAAAGCTGCCCTGTCTGCGGCGGTGGCGGACATCATTGCCGCTGTGCGCCGGGAGGGGAGCGAAGCGCTGCGACGCTACGCCCAGACATTTGACGGTGCGGCTCCAGCGCAATTGGAGGTCGGTTCTGCAGAGCTGGACCGGGCGGCGGCATCTCTGGACCCGGAACTGCGGGCTATTTTAGAGGAGGCCGCCGGGAATATCCGGGCGTTTCACAGCCGCCAGGTACGAAACAGCTTTGTCATCAGCGAGCAGGATGGAATTATCCTGGGTCAGAAGGTAACACCCTTGGACCGGGTGGGCCTGTATATTCCCGGCGGCACCGCCGCCTATCCCTCCACGGTGCTAATGAACGCCATTCCCGCCAAACTGGCCGGATGTTCCGAGGTGGTTATGGTCTCGCCCCCCTCCAAGGGCGGCGACATCGCTCCGGTGATTCTGGCTGCCGCCAAGATTGCCGGGGTTGACCGGGTGTTCCGGGTGGGCGGCGCCCAAGCGGTGGCGGCCCTAGCCTACGGCGTGGGAGGCATTCCCAGGGTGGACAAAATTGTGGGGCCAGGCAATGCCTATGTGGCAGAGGCCAAGCGGCAGGTCTTTGGCCAAGTGGCCATCGACATGATTGCCGGCCCCAGCGAAATTTTGGTCATTGCTGATGGGAACAGCGACCCCTGCCAGGTTGCTGCCGACCTGCTCAGTCAGGCGGAGCACGATAAAAACGCCAGCGCGGTCCTCATCACAGACAGTGCGGCACTGGCCCAAACCGTTCGTCTGGAACTAGAGCGGCAGCTGGATGCCCTGCCCCGCCAGGACATTGCACGGGCCAGCTTAGACAGCAACGGCAAGATTATCCTCACAGAAAATATTCCGCAAGGCATCGAACTGGCCAACCAGCTGGCCCCGGAACATTTGGAACTGTGCGTGGATCATCCTTTTGACTATCTGGACAACATCCGCCATGCCGGCTCCATTTTCCTGGGCCGGAACTGTCCGGAGGCCCTGGGGGACTACTTCGCCGGACCAAACCACACCCTGCCCACCGGAGGGTCAGCCCGGTTTTCCAGTCCCCTATCGGTGGACGACTTTGTGAAAAAATCTCAGTTTACCTACTACACTTCCGCCGCCTTACAAAAATCGGCGGAAAAGATCGCCCGGTTTGCCCGGGAGGAGGGCCTGGAGGGCCATGCCCGCAGCGCCCTGTCTCGTCTGCGCAAGGAGGAAAAAACATGAGCCGGTATATGAGTCCCCGTTTTGACGGGCTGGAAGCCTATATTCCAGGGGAACAGCCCCAGGACATGCAGTATGTGAAGCTGAACACCAACGAGTCCCCATTTCCCCCCTCCCCTGCCGTACTGGCGGCAGTAAACGCCGCCGAGGCGGAGCAGCTCAACCGCTATCCTGATCCGGAGAGCGGAACTCTGCGAAAAAAACTGTCCGCCGTATATGGGGTGCGGTCGGAAAACGTATTTTTGGCCAACGGCTCTGATGAGCTGCTCAGCTTCGCCTTTTTCGCCTTCTGCGACGAGAACCGCCCAGTGGCCTTTCCCAATATCAGCTATGGCTTTTACCCTGTGTACGCCAATCTATATCGGATTCCTTACACGGAAATTCCGCTGCGTGAAGGGTTTGTTCTGGATCCAGCAGACTACTGCGGACTGGGAAAGAATATTGTCATCGCCAACCCCAACGCCCCCACCGGCCGGGCCATTCCAGTATCCGCAATTGAGGAGATTATCCGCACCAATCCGGACCATGTGGTCCTCATTGACGAGGCGTATATCGACTTCGGCGCAGAGAGTTGCCTACCTTTGATCCAACAGTATGACAACCTGCTGGTCTGTCAGACCTTCTCCAAGTTCCGTTCCCTGGCGGGAGGACGGCTGGGCTTCGCTTTGGCCTCTGAGGGGCTGATTTCCGACCTAGAGCGAATAAAATACTCCACCAACTCCTATAACATCAACCGTCTGACCGCCGCCGCCGCTATGGCCACACTGGACAGCAGCGAGTATTATATGGAAAATAGGCAGAAAATCCAAGCTAATCGGGCTTATACAACTGCGGCACTGGACGAGCTGGGTTTCGAGACCATCCCCAGTCTGACCAACTTCATCTTCACACGCTGCCCCAAGGTGGAGGGGGAAACACTCTACCAGGCATTGAAGGCCCGGGGGGTATTGGTACGCCACTGGAACAAGGCGGAGATATCCAACTGGCTCCGTGTTACCATCGGGACCCGGGAGCAAATGGACATTTTTTTGGATCATGTTCGGGAAATCTTGAAGGAGGCGGGTTGAATGCGCAGAACGGAAGGATCCCGCAAGACGGCAGAGACGGAAATATGGCTGTCCCTCCATCTGGACGGCACGGGAAAGAGCGAAGTTGACACAGGCTGTGGCTTTCTGGATCACATGCTCACCCTTTTCGCACGCCATGGCCGGTTTGACTTAAACATCTCCTGTAAGGGAGACACCTATGTGGACGACCACCATACAGTAGAGGATGTCGCCATCTGCCTGGGAGACGCCTTTGCCCAGGCACTGGGGGACAAGCGGGGAATTGTCCGCTACGGCTCCTGCGCCCTGCCCATGGACGAAGCCCTCATCCTCACCGCGGTGGACATCAGCGGACGCGGAATGCTGGGATATGCTTTGAATATCCCAGCACAGAAGGTAGGAACCTTTGACACAGAATTGACAAAGGAGTTTTTCACCGCACTCGCCCGTCGGGCAGACATGACGATCCACGTCCGGCAGCTGGCCGGTGAAAACAGCCACCATATCATCGAGGGGGCTTTCAAGAGCTTGGCCCGCTCTTTACGTGCGGCGGTAGCCATCGACCCCCGCTTTGCCAGTGAGATCCCCTCCACTAAGGGGGTGCTGTAATGCTGGCTATTGTGGACTATGGAGTGGGCAACCTGTTCTCCCTGGCCTGTTCCCTCAAAGCGATAGGTGTCGAAGCCGTCCTCACGGGAGAGGCTGAGGTCCTGACCCAAGCAGATCACATTATCCTCCCTGGCGTGGGAGCCTTTGGGGATGCGGCCAACGCCCTGCGCCGCACCGGCCTGGACCGGGCGGTCCTCCAGGCGGCGGAGCGCGGAACCTCTCTGCTGGGCATCTGCCTTGGGATGCAGCTGCTCTTCGAGTACAGCACTGAGTATGGCACTCACAAGGGCCTGGGACTGATTTCCGGCTGTGTCCAGCCCATCCGGCCGGTGGTTCCGGCAGACTATAAAGTTCCCCATATGGGTTGGAATGGACTGCACTTCCCCAAAGGGAGACCGGCCAGCCCTCTGTTTCGACTCATCCAAGAGGGAAATTGTGTCTATTTCGTCCACTCCTACTACGGGACGGACTGTGAAGCACATACCATCGCAACCGCGGAGTATGGTCCTGAGCTGACCGCCGCGGTGGCCCGAGACAACATATATGGCGTTCAGTTCCACCCGGAAAAGAGCGGATCGGTTGGACTGAACATTTTGCGTGCCTTTTGTGAATTGTAATTCCCGCAGAGCAAGGGGTATGCCTTTGTTCTGCAACATAAACGAAGAGGAGAATGGTTATGCTGATTATTCCTGCTATTGATTTAAAAGACGGTAAGGTGGTTCGACTGCTGAAGGGTGACTTTAATACGGTTCAGCAGGTTGCAGAGGACCCGGTGGCCACAGCTCAGGCGTTTTACGATGCCGGAGCCCGATACCTCCATATGGTGGACTTGGACGGGGCAAAAAATAGCGTTCGTAAAAACGCAGAGATTGTTCAGGCGGTGGCCGCTGTCGGGCTAAAGATCGAATTGGGGGGCGGCATTCGCTCTATGCAGGATCTGGAAGAGGTCTTTGCATTGGGAGTGTGGCGGGCTGTCATCGGTTCCGCCGCCGTCAGCAACCCGGAATTTGTCCGGGCTGCAGTGGAAACATATGGTCCTGAACGCATCGCTGTAGGGGTGGACGCAAAAGACGGTCTGGTCCGCACCGCCGGATGGGTGGAGGAGTCTGGGGTGAACTACCTCACCTTTGCCAAGGAGATGGAGTCCCTAGGGGTCAAGTACATCATCTTCACCGACATTGACACCGATGGCGCGATGTCCGGCCCCTCCTTCGCCCGGCTGAAGTTCTTACAGGACAAGGTACACTGTTCCATCACCGCCTCCGGCGGCGTGTCCTCCAATGCGGATCTGCGGGCCTTGAGCCGAATGGGGCTTCCTGCGGCCATTGTGGGCAAAGCCTGGTACGCTGGAGCGGTAGACTTGAGAGCCGCGGTGGAGGAGGGCGGCCCTCAGTGATTGCCAAGCGAATCATTCCCTGTCTGGATGTGAAGGACGGCCGGGTTGTAAAGGGGGTCAACTTTCGGGAACTGGCTGATGTCAATTCTCCGGTGGAGTTGGCTCAATACTACAGCGCCTGCGGTGCGGATGAACTGGTTTTCTATGACATTACCGCCTCTGCCGAGGGGCGTTCCCTGTTCACCGATATTCTGACCCAGACCGCCGCCTGCGTCTTTATCCCCCTCACTGTGGGCGGCGGAATCCAAACGCTGGACGACTTTGATCGGGTACTTAAATGCGGAGCGGACAAAGTGAGCGTCAACTCCGGCGCCATCCGCAACCCCTCTCTCATTCGCCAGGCGGCTCAGCGCTATGGGAACCAGTGTGTGGTACTCAGTGTGGACGCGAAACGGGTGGACGGGCAGTTTCGAGTCTTTGCCAAAGGCGGACGGGAGGACACCGGCCTGGACGCCATACAATGGATCCAGCACGGCGTTCAAAATGGTGCCGGAGAAATTGTACTCAACAGCATCGACACCGACGGAGTGAAGGGCGGCTTTGATTTGGAGATGCTCAAAGCGGTCTGCGACGTTGTAGATGTACCTGTTATTGCATCCGGAGGGGCAGGATGTATCGAACACTTCGTCACCCTATTTCATACCCTGCCGAATGTAGATGCCGGACTGGCCGCCTCCATCTTCCATTTCGGCGAGGTGACCATCCCTGCATTGAAACAGGCTTTGGCAGCCCAGAAAATCCCAACAAGACTGTAAAAAATTAGAAGGCGTGATACCATGTTGACAATTGATGATCTGAAATTCGACAGCCAGGGCTTGATCCCCGCCATTGTAGTGGATGCAGACAGCGGCAAGGTGCTCACTCTGGCCTATATGAACCGGGAGAGTCTGGAAATCAGCCAGCGTGAGGGCCGGACCTGTTTTTGGTCCCGTTCCCGGCAGGAGCTGTGGCGCAAGGGAGAGACCAGCGGCAACGTTCAGCGTATCGCAGACATCACCGCTGACTGTGACCGAGATGCCCTTTTGGTGCGGGTGCACAAGGATGGTCCCGCCTGTCATCTGGGGACAGACTCCTGTTTTAACGACAAGATTTTTGTGAGAGAAGCGCCGGAGCCCTTCTCGGTTCAGGGACTGTATACTCTGCTGGAGGGACGCAAAACAGCGCTGCCCGAAGGGTCTTACACCACCTATCTGTTCCAAAAGGGTATTGACAAAATTCTCAAAAAGGTGGGCGAAGAGTGCACCGAGGTCATCATCGCCGGCAAAGCAGGAGACCGGCGGGAAACCATCTATGAAATCGGCGATCTGATGTATCATGTGATGGTACTGATGGTAGAACTGGGGATTTCGGTAGATGATGTGCTGGCTGAGGTGGCCTCCCGCCATGTCATCGACCACAAAATAAAACAGGAGAAAATGGTATGATTCAAAATCTGCACACCCATACCACCTTCTGTGATGGAACAAACACACCGGAGGAGATGGTTTACAAGGCGATTCAGCTGGAAATGGACTCCTTGGGTTTTTCCAGCCACACCCCACTCCCGGGACAAACCGACTGGACCATGACAGAAGAGGATGTCTCAAATTACCGGGCCGAGGTACTGCGCCTGCGGGAGCGGTACGCCGGACGGCTGGAGATTTTTCTGGGGCTGGAGCAGGATTATTACTCTCCGCCCCCCGGGGAGGGGTGGGACTACCTCATTGGCTCGGTTCACTGTGTAGAGAAGGACGGCAGACTGCTGCCAGTTGACTACCTCTCCGATGACTTTCGTCAGAATGCAGCTCAATTTTATGGTGGGGACTACGATGCCTTTGCCGAGGACTATTACAGTCTGGTGGGAGAGGTTGCAGTAAAAACCGGATGCCAGATTGTGGGCCACTTTGATCTGATCACCAAATTTAACGAGGGCGGCCGGATCTTTGATACCAGCAGCCCCCGATATCGTCAAGCGGTCCTGGGGGCTCTGGACCAGCTGGCCGGACAGGATGTGGTGTTTGAGATTAACACGGGAGCCATGTCGCGGGGATACCGCTCCACCCCCTACCCCGAACCGTGGATACTGCGGGCCATGCAGGACAGGAGAATCCCTATCTGCATAACCAGCGACTGTCACAGCGTGGACGATCTTCTCTTCGCCTTCCCTCAGGCGGCGGAGCTTGCACGCGCTTGCGGCTACCAGGAACGGATGGTCCTAACCCAGCAGGGGTTCCAGCCAGTTGGCCTGGACATCCTTTGATGTGGGGACACTTTCTAGGATTGAACGCAGAATTTGCGGAATATAAGGATTAAAAAACCGCCCATATGGGCGGTTTTGCCATGTCAATCCGTGATGCTTTTTGCTCCCTTGGCTGGTTGGACCAGCTCGCTGATTCGGTACCGGCGGCCCGCTTTGCGATTTTTGCGGTCTCTTCATCGGTTGGAATATGGGTATATTGACAAAAAATCTGGAACAATAAACCGTGGGACAACTGCCCGCCGGATTTATTTTATCCTCAGCCGCTTGGCCAGTTCCCCGTCAGGGGTGACCTGAGCGGTCTCATAAGTTGTGTAAACCACCATACCGGGGCGGGCTCCACCTGGCTTTTTTACATAACGGACCGGGGTGTAGTCCACCGGCACCTTGCTGCTGTCCCTCGCCTGGGAGAACCAAGCGGCCAATCTTGCAGCCTCATTGAGACTTTGGAAATCAGGTTCTCCCCCCTCGGTCCACAGAATCACATGGGAGCCGTGGATCTTCTGCGTATGAAACCAGATGTCCCCTTTTCCCGCCAGCTTACAGGTAAGCAAATCGTTCTGGCTGTTGTTTTTTCCCACCGAAATGCGCATACCGGTGGTTGAGCGAAATTCCATGGGCTTTGATACCACCCGTTTGCTTCGCTCCTGGCCTTTTCCAAAACGGCGAAGATAACCAGTATCCGCTAACTCCTGGCGGATCTCCGTCAGATCCCGTTCCCCTTCCGCCAGGGAGATGTTCTCCAGTACACTGTTGAGATAGTCCAACTCTCTGCGTCCCTTCTCCAACTGGATGGTGAGCATCTCCTCCGCCTTTTTGGCCCGGTTATAGTCCTTGTAGTATTTGGCGGCGTTCTGCTGGGGGGTGAGAAGGGGGTCCAGCTTGATTTCGATTTCCTTTCCTTCGGGATCGTAGAAGTCCACCGCTCGGAGACGGGCCATGCCCTTTTCCATCTGATAGAAACTGCTGGTGAGGATGTCCCCCAATTGGCGCAGCCGATCCCGGCCGCGGGTGGCAGCCAGCTCCTTCTCCTGATTTGCAATCTTTCGGGCGGTACGGTCCCGAGCACTGGTCACCGATTTGATCAGGTCCTGCCCTTTCTGCTTTACCCGATCCTGCCGTTCTCTCTGTTCAAAAAAGGCATCCAACAAAGGGGAGAAAGCAGGCCAGCTTTTCACCTCCGCACTCCCCTCATACTGCCCAACGGACAGAAAGGTAAAGTCTTTGGGCCGTCCGTCCATAGTAACCATTATAGGTGTAAAGGAATTTTCCTTTGCGGAATTTTGCAGTTCCTCCAGCTGGTCCAGCAGCCTCGTCCGTCCTTCCGACCCCAAGGCATTGAGTCGTATATCAGTGGCGCCCCCAGCCCGGTGGGCCAGCTCCCGACAGATTAGAGGGGATAGCCCGCCGAAGGTGTCCAGCAGCCAACGGTCAGCCTGAACCTCCTCCGGGGCGGAAGACAGGAGGGCCTCCCATTTTGCGCGCGCTGTGTTCAGAGGATTGATTTTCTCCATCCCTGGAGGCAGGAGGTAAAACATCCCCGGCTGGAGTACCCGGTAACGCACCTCCGGAGTCTGCCCTGCACCTTGAATCAGACACTTGTCTGCCGACTCCAGCCCTACATGGCGTACACAGTCCAGAATCCGCCCCTCCCCATCCAGCAGGAGGAGATTGGTCCGGTGACTGATAGCCTCCAGAACCAGGCGGCGTTCTACCCGGTCTCCCAGCTCATTGAGGGCCTCAAGCCGCAGGATAGCCACCCGTTCCAACGGAGGCTGAATGATTTCCAACAGCCGGGCCCCGGACAGATGCTTGCGCAGGAGCATACAGAACATGGGAGGCCTCTCCGGGTTTTCCAAGGGCAGGGTGGTCAAATGGAGCCGGGGTTGGGTTGGGTTGGCCGACAGCAACAGACGAACATTGCCCGCCGCCGGCGCACGCAGGGCCAGTATCACCTCGTCCCGCCCGGGCTGGTAGATTTTATCCACACGGGCTCCCGAAAGAGCCGTATTCAGTTCATGGATTACGCCGGAAAGACAGAGTGCATCCAGGGGCATCAAAATCACCTTCCATCCATTGCTTTTATCACTTCAATTTTGCCCAAAATATGCCGGTTGAACTCGTCCAGTTCCCCGGCTGGAATCCAGTATTCTTGGTGATAGGACCGGCCCACTGTCTGGACCGGATACATATCAAGAAAGCTATCATCCACCTCGAAGCGGGTGACATAACCTTTAAACCCGGAAAATTTGTCTTTGGTATTCCATTTTTCGGCAATCTCAATGGCATATTGTTCGTTTCGTACCGGGTAGAAAATGGGCTGCTCCGGCAGGCGCGGCGGAAAGGCAGTATATCCGCTCGCGGCGATCAGGGCCAGTTCCTGTTCCCCAACAGGCCGATACAAAATCATGGCACTGCCACCTCCTTAATCGGGAAACTCTGCATAATAATCCACGTCGTCCCCGTTGACCAGCCAGCGCTCGAACCACCCCAGGAAGTCCTGACGTTGGCAGCAGGGCTGGGTTCCCATTTCACACAGGTTCCAGACCTCCCCCCGGCAGGGACCGGTGACAATCAGCCGGAAGGTCTGACCACATCCGAGGTCAATGATCTCCAGCGCTCCACACCCCACCTGTTCCCAAAACTTGCTTGAAAGGGGCTCCTCCCCTTCCACCACATATTCGGTAAAAGGAAAGGGCACGGAAAGGTTTTGGAACTGCCGCTCTGCCGCCAAAGGCAGGAGTTCGTAGCCGTCGAACATATCACAGCCGTCGCCCACCTCCCGCAGAAACCGCCGGTAGCCCTCAGGCAGCCGGATGCTGTGGGCCTCTTCAAAAGCGCAAATCTCCTCTTCTGACAATGCAGGTCCCATTTGGATGTTCTGCAGTTCAATCTCCCGTTTGATTCGTTCCAAAACGGCGTTGTACTCGTCAGGATGATAGATCGGCATCGTACTGTCTCCCCTCTTAACAAACTTCCTGTCACGAATCTGACTCTACAGTTTGTTTGACATATGGCGGAATGACCAGCTGCGAGAATTATTTTGCCGTTCTTGCAGTATACCATACTTTCTTGGGTATATCAAGCGGTACTCCACGGCTGTGTTGCCGGAAAAAGCGGCGTTTCTGTTCTCCCTGTGACGGGATTGAGAAACACCGCGTTAATCCTGTATCTCGTTTTAATTTTGTTGGGTATCCGGACTTGTCGCGGAACCCAAATCGAACACCAGTTAAGTTCACTTACTTAATATAGTCTGAAATTCCATAGTTCATCGGCTCGCCCACAGAGTAGCCCACCATATGGATGGCCGATTCCCCTTCCAGTCGAAAATAATACTGGTTGGTATAAGGATTCAGATTACCGATTTGATATCGAATCTCCGTTCCATCCTTCAGAGCAATCTCCACCTGGCAATTGGGTGGGTCCAACCCATAGACGGAGGCGTCCTCCCAATCTGAAATTCTTCGTGCGGACACCACTTGGCACAAAGCGGCCACAGTCCGTTCCGTTTTTTCCGGATCTAACTCCTCATCAGCGTGGTCTGGGCAGAGCCACTTCCGATCTGTCCCACGTTCCAGCCGGAAGGCAGGAACTTCTCCTCCGGACCACTCTATTGCCGTCACATTCTCTGCATCCAGCAAAGAAATAATCTGTTCCGCTGTGCGCTCCTCTCCTGGCAAGTTGATCCAATCGAACCGCAAAGCCAGGGCCGCCGTCGAGAATACGATCAGCATCCCAACCAGGAACGCCAGTACAGTACGATTTTTCTTCAACTCAGCGCTCCCTCCTTTTTTTCAATACCACCACCCCCGTGGCCAGTACAGCTATGGGAATTAAGGCAGTCAAAACAATTCCCAGTGCCATCCCGGTCCCCGGACGGATCACCAGATAGTCCATCATCAGGTTCTTGGCTCGGATGGAGATCCCCTGGTCAAAATCGTACATCCAGCTCAGCGTATTGAGAAACAGATCGCAGTTAGCCCCGGAGGACAGCTCGTTTACCTCCTCAAGCAGCAAGTAGGGTGAGGTAAACCAAACCAGCCGGGCTGTCCCTTCCAGTCCCTCCTCCTCTACTGCAAGCCCCACCGTAAAGGGGCCTTGGGCAAAGGCATCTACCGGTCCGCCCTCCAATCCGGCTCCGGATACGCTCAGGGAGGACTGCGTGGTATACAGCAGGGCCGAAGAGACCACACTTTCTCGCACCTCTTCCGCCGGAGCCAACCCAAAGCTCATAGGGGACAAAATAAAATACCCCTTATCAAGCAGCGGCTGTGTGATGGCATGGCCGGCAATTCCTGTCAGCACATAGGAGGGATATTGTTCCAAATAGTAGTTGCTGTTCCTCTCAATGATGATTCCTTCCTCCTGGTTAATTCCATAGCTGGCGCCCAGGGCATCCAGATTTGGGGATGGCTGGCTCATACTGCCGCCAATCAGGATCATTCTCCCCCCTGACCGAAGGTATTCCAGCAGCAGCCTGGTCTCCTCTTCCAGCAGGTCCCGCTCCGGAGCATAGAGCAGAAGGATGTCCGCATCATCGGGCACCGCCTTTTCGGTGCTCAGGCGCAGCTCCTCCATTTGAATATTCTCTTGTGCAATCGCCTGCATGATATAGGAAGGCAGCGCCCCCTCTCCATGACCACTGAGCTGGTAGAGCTTCGGACTCTTCCCGCTGGCCACAAAGGAGATGGCCCCTGTGACTTCCTGCTCCCCAGCAAACTGGGAACCAGAGGCATCGTCTACATAGAGCTCGTTGGGAGAAAGAATCCGAAAGCGGTCCTTTCCTGCCACAATCACACTGTTCGCCTCAATGGATGGAGCAAACCGGGCCAGGATGTCCGGTTCCAGCGCTGGGTCCACCTGCCGCACCTGCACTCTGCCGCTGCTCCCCGCATAGCGGGAGAGCAGTTCCTGAACGATGCTGTCCTCGCTTCCGTACTGAGCCACCAGATAAATGTCAATGTCTTCCTCCAAACTCGAGAGCACCTGTCCTGTGAAATCAGATAGGGAGTAGAGCCCAATCTCCGTGGTGTCGAAGTGGGTCCAGCCGCTTGGAAGCTGGGAAAGGAAGAGATTTACGGCGGCTGTCAGCAGTACCGCTGCGCCGCATAATAGAAGGATGCTCCCTGTATATCGGGTGCGGAATCGGCCCGGTGCAGACGGGCGCTTCTTTTCTTCCCCCATTTACTGGCACCTCCTGTATTCCAACACCTGTACCGCCATAAACAGCATCAGGGCGGACAGACTGATGTAGTAGACCAAAGTAGTCAGGTCCAAAATTCCCTCATGGAAGGGGACGAACCGTGCATAGACCGACACTCCCCGGAGCATGGTGCTCACCCCTCCGTTTAGGCAGGAAGGTGCAAGCCGGTACACCAGGCATAGGGGAAGACAGCACACCAGCGCAAAGGAAAGAGCGGCCACACTGTTTCGGCTCACCAAAAAACAGACCAGGGCAAGCAGCAAAATGGCGGCGGCCAGTACCACAAAGGTGGTAAAGGCATCGCTGGGCACGGCAGCGGCCAAAGTGGGCATAAAATAGCTGATCAGCAGTACCACAAAGGTAACCGCAGAGGCCGCCGCCTGGTTTTCCACCAGAGCAGAAAAGAAGATACCTACGGCGATTAGAGCTGCCCCCATGGCAAAAAAACCTACAAAGGTACTGGCAATGATCCCAAAATTTAGCGGCCCAAATCGGGACAGTACCAGCGGGTAGATCATACATAGCCCCAACGGCAGCATTAAAACGGTGAGCAGGGCGAAATATTTGCCCAGCACCACATTGCTCAGCTGGACGGGCATGGAGTAGAAAAACTGGAGCACACCATCTCTTCGCTCCTCCGAAAAGGTACGCATCGTTAAAATAGGGACCATAAGCAGAAAAATCAACGCCGAAGAACTGAGGGCATTTTCAAAGACTGGCATTCGTCCTGCAATACAGATCATATAGGTGTTGACACCTACCATGCACAGCATCCCGGCAATGAGCACATAGCCCACCGGAGAATGAAAATAGCTATGACACTCCCGCTTCCAAAAAGCCAGCATGTTCAAGCTCCTTTCCGCCCCTCGGGCTCCTCTTCGCTCCGGGAGAGCAGGGACAAAAACACATCTTCCAGGGACATGCTCCGCCCTCTCATCTCCACAATTTTGCACCCCGCCTCATACAGCCGCCCCAGGACCGAGCTCTGAATCTCTGTCCCTGGTGCGCTGTACAACAGAATCTGGCATTGCCCAGCCTCTGTCTGGGAAAATTCCGCCCGTTCCACACCTTCTACCCCTTCCAAAAGGCTCTTGGCCTGCTCCAGCGGACAGGCCGCAGTAACTTGAAGCACATCCTGCCCCTGGGCCTTGGACCGCAGCTCTTCCGCTGTACCACTGGCAATCAGCTTCCCTGCGGAGAGGATCAGGATTCTCTCGCAAACCGTGCTCACTTCGGCCAGAATGTGGGAGCTGAATAACACAGTATGGGTCCGGCCCAGTTCTTTGACCAGGTTCCTGATCTCGATGATTTGGCCGGGGTCCAGCCCCACCATAGGCTCGTCCAGCACCAAGAGCCTGGGTTCCCCCAAAAGAGCTTGGGCAATCCCCACACGCTGGGCATAGCCTTTGGACAGGTTGCGAATCAGCCGGCCGCCCATATGGGTGATATGAGTCTGCTCCATAACCCGGTCCACCTCGCTCCGCCGCCGTCCCTTGGGAATGCCCTTCACCTCTGCAAGAAAGGCGAGGTACTCCTTGGGAGTCATTCCACCATAGAGAGGCGGGCGCTCCGGCAGATAACCGATACATTTTTTTGCCGCCTCCGGTTCCTGTAGCAAGTCATAGCCTGCAATGGTAATGGACCCCTCTGTGGGAAAGAGGCAGCCCGTCAGCAGCTTCATGGTGGTGGACTTCCCTGCGCCGTTGGGACCTAGCAGTCCATAGATCCGCCCCTCCTCCAATTGAAAGCTGATGTGATCCACTGCGGCACGATCCCCGTACTGTCTCACCAAATCTGTGACCTCTACCAACTGCGCCGCCTCCCTTGTTCAAATCATAAGGCAGGCGGACCCGCCTGGGGCCCTCCTGCCGGGTTTGGTACTCGCTTATTCAATGCCGGTGACCTCGGCCACCACCTCATGCATCAGCTGCATCCGGTATTCCGGCACGTGCATCTTCACAGAGCAGCCGGGGGTAAAGATGAATTTCTTGTCGTCAGGGCCCAGCTGCTCCAGCGCATCCAGCAGGCGGGCTTTCAGCACGGCTTTCACCGCCTCCCGGTCGTTCTCGGGGCTGTCGAAGTCATGCCAGAACTCTACGCCGCCCATCAACACCTTGTCGCACATGCTGCGTACCTGCTTCAAGGTGATGGGGGGATTTTCGGGATCGCTCACCCGGTCCTCCCAGTTGTAGGCCTGGACGGGGTAGCCCAGTTCCTCATACTGGTCAAAGCGCAGATTCTTATAGCCGTGGACGTGGAGCATGTTGAACCAAGTCTTGTCCTGGATGGATTTCAGCAGGGGCAGGTCATACCGGGCGCCGAACTCGGCATAGGTCTCCCGGTCCATATCGTCGTAGGAGGCAAAGGCGTCGGCAAAAAAGATGCCATCCACGCCTCCAATGTCCATCAGGGCGTCCAGGAAGACCTGGATGGATTCGCTGATAATCTCCAGACCGGCATGTACATCCTCGGGGTTATACTGAATTGCGGATTTCAGCAGATTGGGGTTGGCACTTCCGCCGTATACGCCCCGGGCGCAGTATAGGGGGGAGAACACGCTGGCGATGACGGGCACCTCGCCCTTCAAGCCGTCAATGACCCGCTTGGTCAGCTCCAGCTCCTTGGCCAGAGGCCGGTCGGTAATTTTGGGCACCTTCAGATCCCGGTACATCTTGGGGTGATAGACGGGAAACTTGGTCACTGTGCCGTTGAGAAAGGTGGCGGAGGTGGAGGGCTTATACACACAGCCCATGGCCTCGTCAAAGAACAGGCCGTTGTATTGAAGTTTACACACATCCCACTTCATCACCTGGCAGGAGGTGAGGATGCCCTTGGCAAAGTCCTTGGGCACCTGGTCCAGAAGGGGCATATGATACCAGCCGGCTACGCCGATGCGGTCCACCTCTTTCCCCTCTACCATCGCCTTCACGCGCTGCATTGAATTCATATCACGCACTCCTATCATCATTTATTTTCCGGCGGCGCCTGCCGCCCTGCTTCGCCGTTCAGAAAAATTTCATACAGGCCACAAAGTGGCCGGGCCGGGTCTCCTTCAGTTCGATGGGCTTGCCTCTGCACTCGTCGCCGGCGTAAGGGCATCGGGCCGCGAAGCGGCAGCCCTGAGGCGGATTGATGGGGCTTGTGACCTCGCCCCGGATAATCTCCCGGTCCTCGCTGCGCTTGCTGGGGTCCGGAATGGGAATCGCCGCCAGCAGGGCTTTGGTGTACGGATGAATGGGGTTGGCAAAGAGCTCCTCCGTGGGTGCGTGCTCGATGCACTGGCCCAGATACAACACCGCAATGTTATTGCTGATATGCTTGACCACGCTCAAATCGTGGGTGATGAACATATAGGACAGCCCCATGTCCTCCTGCAAATCCATAATCAGGTTCAGAATCTGGGCCTGTATGGACACATCCAGGGCGGAAACCGGCTCGTCGCATACAATAAACTTGGGATTCAGGGCCAGAGCCCGGGCCACCCCGATGCGCTGGCGCCGGCCGCCGTCCAGCTCGTGGGGGTAAGCGTTTACGAAGCGCTGGGCCAGGCCCACGGTGTCCATCAGCTCCTTCACCCGCTTTTCCCGGTCCGCCTTGCCCATCTCCTTGCGGCAGATCTTCAAGGGCTCCTCAATGATCTGACTGACGGTGAAGCGGGTGTCCAGAGATGCGTAGGGGTCCTGGAAAATCATCTGCATATCCTGACGCAGAGCCTTCATCTGTCTGGTGTCGTAGCTGAGGATGTTTTTCCCCTCAAAGAGCACCTCCCCCGAGGTGTGGGGCACCAAGCGCAGAATGGTCCGGCCCAGGGTGGACTTGCCGCAGCCCGACTCCCCTACCACGCCCAGGGTTTCGCCCTGGTTGATGGACAGATTCACATCGTCCACAGCGTGCAGGTCGCCCCGCGGGGTTTTAAAATACTTTTTTAAATGCTTTACTTCAACCAGCGGTGCCGGCATCGTTGCCACCTCCTGCATCTTCTCCCTCAAACAAATGACACTTGATGATGTTTCCCCCGGCGGCCCGATGGCTGGCGGGTTTTTCTGCTGTACACCGGTCGCTGCACTGGGGGCAGCGGCTGGCAAAGGGGCACCCCTGGAGCTGGACGGCGGGGTCCGGCATCAGGCCGTCGATGGGCCGCAGGCGGCGCTGGCCCTCGCTCATGCTGGGGATGGAGCCGAACAGCCCCTTGGTATAGGGGTGATGCTCCGTGCCGGAGAAGATCTCCCATACGGTGCCGTATTCGATGATCTCACCGGCGTACATAATCGCCACCCGGTCGCACACCTCAGCCACCACGCCCAGGTCGTGGGTAATCAGCAGCATGGAGGTGTTGAACTTCTGCCGCAGCTCCTTCATCAGCGCCAGCACCTGGGCCTGGATGGTCACATCCAGGGCGGTGGTAGGCTCGTCGGCCAGGAGCAGCTGGGGCTCACAGGCCAGGGCGATGGCGATATCGACCCGCTGCTTCATGCCGCCGGAGAACTGATGGGGGTACTCGTTTTTTCGCTCCGGGGGCAGGCCCACCAAGGTCAAGATGTTGTCCACACGCTTGGACAACTCCTCCTTCGAGGTAATGCCGTGGCTCTCCAGCACCTCGGCGATCTGGTCGCCGATGGTGAGCACCGGGTTGAGGCAGGTCATCGGGTCCTGGAAAATCATGGAGATCCGCTCACCCCGCAGGGTCCGCATTTCGGCCTCGCTGGCTGCAGTGACGTCCACATCGTCAAAGCGGATGCTTCCGGAGGTGATTTTTCCGATGCGGTCGGGCAGCAGGCGCATAATCGCCAGGGCGGTGGTCGTCTTGCCCGCGCCGGTCTCCCCCACCAGCCCCAGGGTCTCTCCCCGGTAGAGTTCCATATTCAGCCCGTTTACGGCGTAGATGGTAGCGTCATCGGTGATATAGGTTATGGACAGGTCCTTGATGTCCAACAATTTTTCTGCGTTTTGATTCATATCAACACCCATTTCTATCCTCAAAGCACTTCAAAAAATCTGTATCATGGTACAAAGCCAGCGGCAGCGATGCTGGCGGTCAGTTTTTCAGTCTGGGATCCAGCGCGTCTCGCAGGCCGTCGCCGATCAGGTTGAAGGACAGTACCGAGAGCATGATGGCCAAGCCTGGGACAATAATTAGGTGGGGCGCCTGCCGCATGAACTCCTTGCCGGTGGAAAGCATGGACCCCCATTCCGGCGTGGGCGGCGCGATGCCCAGGCCCAAGAAGCTCAGGGAGGCTACCGACAAAATGGCCGAGGCCATCGTCAGGGTTACCTGTACAATCAGGGAGCCCAAAGCGTTGGGAATAATATGACTGAAAATAATTCGGGTGTGGCCTGAGCCGCAGGCCCTGGCTGCCTCCACAAATTCAGAGTTTTTCAGCCCCATCACGCTGGCCCGGACAATTCTGGCGTAGCGGGGGACCTGGGCAATACCGTTGGCCAGCAGCAGATTGACCAGTCCGCCTCCCAGAGCGGCCACAATGCAGATGGCCAGCAGCATGGCCGGTATGGCCAGGAACACATCCATAAAGCGCATCAACAGGTTGTCCACCCGGCCGCCGAAGTAGCCCGCCGCCGCACCGATAATTGTACCGAACACCAGCGCAAAGCCCGCCGTAAAGAAACCTACCACCAGGGATATCCGTCCGCCGTAGACAATGCGGATAAACATGTCCCGACCGTACTGATCGGTTCCGAAGATATGCCCCTCGCTGAACGGGGCGATAAACCGGGCCTGGGCGTTCTGGGCAATGGCCTGAGCGTTGTAGTCGAAGAACAGGTCCGCCGAGCAGGAGAAAATTGCCAGGGCAAGCAGAATCACAAGGCCGCAGACCGACAGTCTGTTTTTCATAAACCGGTGTACAACCGAAGCTAGCTGACCTCTGCGCTTGATCTCTCCTGTACTGGAACGTTTCATCTCAAAGTTCTCCTCCCTTCTTTTTAATGTGCTGCAGACACTTCGCCGCGGTTGTGCCGCTTAATCTGCTTTTTCACCGTGAAGTACTGGGATTTCAAGCGGGGGTCTACCACGGTATAGATCAGGTCAACCAGCAAATTCATCAGGCCGATGAACACCGCCACAACAATCACTGAGCTGACAATAATAGGTGCGTCCTTGACCCGGACCGCGTTAATCAGCATGCTGCCCATACCGGGAATGGCAAACACGCTTTCAATCACCACTGTGCCGCCCATCTGCACGCCGATGTTCATGCCGGCGATGGTGATGACAGGCAGAATGCTGTTGCGCAGTACGTGCTTGAAAATGATCTTCCCCTCCGGCACGCCCTTGGCCCGGGCGGTGCGCACATAGTCCTGCCGGATAGCCTCTAACATGGAGGAACGGGTGGTTCTGGTCTGAGTCGCCGTGGCCGAGGCGGCCAGCGCAATGATCGGCAGAACAAAGCCCTTCCAGTTCTCTCCCCCGGTAGGCGGGAACCACCTCAGCTTCAGGCAGAAGTACAGCAGCATCATCAGTCCCAGCCAGAACACCGGAATAGCGGTGAGCAGCATAGCCAGCACCCGGGCAAAGTAGTCCACAAAGGAGTACTGTTTCACCGCTGATATCATGCCTAATGGGACGCCGATCAGCACAGAAAGTCCGATGCCCCCCAGAGCAATTTTCATGGTGCTGGGCAGGCGGGCTTTGATCTCATCAATGACTTTAAGGCCGGTGCGGTAAGATTTACCAAAATCTCCCCGCACCACACCGCCGATGTATTTTACATAGCGGACAATAAAGTGGTCGTTCAGCCCCAATTCCTCCCGCTTGGCCTCCAGCACCTCCGGCGCGGTGTCCGCCCCCATTATCAGCTGAACGGGGTCGCCGGGCGTGACGCTTATGATGGTAAAAATGATGAAGGAAATGCCCAACACCACTGGGATCATCATAAGAAGGCGCTTGACGATATACCTAAACAAAAGAACTCATCCCTTCCTTGTTTTCCGTGGTCCCGGCAGCATTGTCCAGCCGGAAACCTTCTGTCTCTGTATTGTTCTGCGGGGAGATATCAACCCTCATACGCAGACCCTCTCTCCCGAAGGATAAAACGTGCCAGCGCCCAGCCTGATCAGACAAGCCGGCGCTGGCACGTCAGATTTCATGCGCCTATCGCACGGCCGCTCACCGTACTGCGCCGCAGGACATGAAATTCAATATCCGGTTACCAGGACCAAGTGAAGAAGTCTACCACAGAGCCGTAGTTGACATTTGCTCCCTTCAGATTGGCGTTGACCGCCATGTTGGTGGGCGCAGCATACAGGGGCAGACAGTAGGACTCATCGCGAATGATCTCACACACCCGCTCTACACAGGCGGCCCGCTCTGCTGGATCCAGCGACTGACGGTTGGTCATAATCATCGCATCCAGCTCAGGATCGTTGATCTGCATATAGTTCTGGGTGGGCAGGATGTTGCCGGAGTAGAAGCGCCGGTAAGCGCCGCTGTCCATATTGGGATAGTCGCAGGAGACCGCCCAAATGGTGGCATCATAGTCGAAGTTATTGTAGACCTCCTGCAGATAGGTGCCCCGTTCCATGGTTACCAGCTTCATGTCGATGCCGACATTGACCAGCTGGCCCTGCACCGCCTCGGCAGGCTTGGAGTAACCGCTTTGAGTGGTGGTCTTCATGGTGAAGCTCATGCCGTTGGGATAGCCAGCCTCGGCCAGCTTTTCCTTTGCCTTATCCAGATTATAGACATTACCATCAAAGTTCTCGGGATAATTTTCAATGAAGTTGGGGAAGGGGGTGTACAGAGGGGGCGCTGCATTGTCAATTGCCAGGGCCACCACATCTTCCTTGTTAACGGCGTAGCAGACAGCTTGGCGCAGAGCTTTATTACCGGCGAAGATGCTCTTCTGACCGTCGGAGTAAGTACCGTTGTTAAAGGCCAGCGTATAGACCTGCCCAGCGGGCACAGAATACATCTTTAGGTCAGGGTTGGACTCAATCAGGCTGCGGTTGCTCTCGGACACTTGGATATAGGCATCAATGTCGCCGGCCTCCAGGGCGATCAGCTCGGTGGCCTCCTCCGAGATAATGCGGAAAGTCAGGCTCTTCATCGGAACCTCGCCCCGCCAATAGTTCTCGTTGCGCTCCAGCACGATGTTTTCACCGCTCATCCAGCTGACAAACTTGAAGGGACCGGTTCCGTTGGGATTGCGGCCATAGCCCTCCACGTCGGCCTCGTAAGTCTCTTTGCACACAATGCTGACATGGGTCAGGGTCAGCAGGTTCAAAATGGGGGAGAATGCATACTCCAGCGTAAACGAGAAATGCGTATCGTCCACCTTGGTGATGTTCTGGATGATGCCATACAGGTCGGGCTTGTTCTTGCAGATGGTCTCCAGGGAGAAGATCACGTCCTCAATGGTCATGTTCTGGCCCTGATGGAAGGTTACACCCTCACGAATTTTGAAGGTGTAGACCAGGCCGTCGTCCGAAATGTCCCAGCTCTCTGCAATATTACCAATGATATTGCCGTCTGAGTCTTCCGCCAGCAAGGTATCGTGAATGGCGTGTACCGGCAGGAAGGTGATCCGCTCCGCAGCGGTCAGGGGGTCCATGGTGGTTGGTTCGCTAGGGACTGAGAATACCAGGGTGTCTTTGACCGGGGCGGCGTTGCCGCCGTTTGGGGTTGTCCCGTTTCCGGCATTACCGCCGCTTCCGCTGCTGCCATTGTTGCCGCTGCAGGCGGTCAACAAAAGGCTGGCGGCCAGCGTGCCGCACAGAATGAGACTGAGCGCTTTTTTCTTCATTTTCTGTCCTCCTTAATTTACATCATACAGCCCCATGCAGAAATTCTGCCTGAGTTGTACGCACACATAAAACAGGCTGCGGAATGATACCACACAATACCGGCTTTGCAGACAGACTCCCCCACAGCCATGTTGGATTGTAAAGAATGAGGCGTTATTCTTAGCAAATTGACCAAATTCAGTATAACAAAACTTATAAATACCGTCCAACATCTTTTCTCAGATGCCTCACAACCAATCCCTTGTAACCGAATAAATTGCTGCATTTCGTTTCTTATATCTCAGCGCAGCACTCCAAATTATACAAATAACTGCATATTTATACACAACAAAACCTCCTGTGCAGCTGCCGTTCTGCACAGGAGGCCGTTTGTCAAATATTCCGTTTTATTGGGGACGTTCCCCGTTATCAAGGACTATTCTTCGCTTGTCAGCATCCAGATGGAGACGGCCAGAATCACAAAGTAGCCCAGCACCCCCACAGAAGTGGGCAGCTCCGCAAAGATGAAAAAGCTGTACAGTGCGCTGAATAGCAGCTGGGAGTACTCAAAGGGACCCAAAAAGCGGCCGGGAGCCAGGGCATAGGCATTGGTCATTCCAAACTGTCCAACGGCGGCCGCCACACCAGAGCCGATCAGGAACAGCAGCTGGGGCAGGGTCATAGGAGCAAAGTCCAGCAGAAGAAAGGGAACGGACACCAGACAGGAGAATGCAGAGAAGCAGAAGATAATCATGGTCTTCTCTTCTCCCCGCTGGGTCAGCATCCGCACATAGGTGTAGGCAATGCCGGCGGCTGCACCGCCTAAAATAGCCACCAAGGCAGGAAAACTTTGTCCGCTGGAAAAACTGGGCTGGATCACCAGCGTACATCCAAAAAATGAAATGGTAATCGCCGCCCACTGTCGGGGTTTCACCCGTTCCCGCAGCAGAACCCAAGAAAACAAAATGGTAAAAAAGGGGCTGAGTTTGGCTAAAATTGTGGAATCAGGCAGAATCATATATTGTATCGCATAATAATTGCACACCAGCCCGATGGTTCCAAAGGCGGAGCGAGCCAGCATCGCAATCCAGTTTTCTCGCTTCACCCGGAACGACGTTCCCATTTTCGCCATGGTGACGGCAGCCACGATGGCTGCAATCAAGTTTCGAAAGAAACTCTTTTGCATCAAAGGCAGATCTCCGGACAGCTTTACCAGCATGTTCATGCTGGCAAAGCCGAAGGAGGAGATCAAAATATACAGCACCGCCTTCTGCTTGTTAAACTGCACGGTGTTTCCCTGGTCCTTGATATGGAAAACCTCCCTTCCTATTGTTGCTCTTACTTCAAATATGTCTGAAACCAGTTGAGAATTTCGTCCATTCGGCGGATACGGTTGGTGGGTTTGCCGGAGCGGGACAGCTCGTGGTTCTCTCCGTGGAAGATACAGATCTGAGCCGGACAGCCGGCCGTTTTCAAGGCGGCAAACATGGTCAATCCCTCGCTCAGCCAGCACACATGGTCGTTGTCCGAGTGGATGAACAGGGTTGGCGTTGTGGAGCGCTCCGCGTATTTCAGCGGGGAGCAGTCCCACAGCAGGTCTGGATTCTCTCCGGCCCGGGTGCCGTGCTTGTAAATACTGTGATAGTAGCCCCGGATTGCCGTATACTCAAAGGTCACCCAATCCGAGATGGAGCGCTGGCTCACCGCGGCGGCAAACCGGTCGGTATGGCCGATGATCCAGTTGGTCATATAGCCGCCATAGCTGCCCCCTGTCACTCCCAGCCGTTTAGGGTCAATCGCCGGGTATCGCTCCAGGATGCCGTCCAGATAGTCCATAATGCTGTGATAGTCCCAATCGCCGTATTTCCCGGTCAGGTTGCGGAAGTCGAAGCCCCGGCCGTCGCTGCCTCTGGGGTTGCAGAAAATGACAAAGTACCCCTCGTTAGCCCAGAGCTGATGTTCACAGTGGAACACATCAGAGAAGATGGTGGGCGGACCGCCGTGAATGTGGAGAATGGCGGGGTATGTCTTCCCCTCCTGATAGTCCACAGGCTTCATCACCCAGCCGTGAATGTCATAGCCGTCTCCGGTACGGACCTCCTGGTAGGCGGGGACCGACAGGGACAGGCCGGCCAGCACCTCGTCATTAAAGTGGGTGATCTGCTCCCCGTTTTCATACAGCTCGGCCAGCTTTTCGCCATACATGGCACAGGTGACGGTGCGCCCGCCCCGGATATCAAAACTGAAAATCAGTCCCTGCCTGCTGTCCTCCTCCCGCCAATCGCCATCGAGGTTGATGGAATACAGGCCGATTCTGTCCTCCCGGGTAGACAGCAGATACAGCCGGTCCCCCACCCGCTGGAAGCCCTTGCCGCCGCCCATCTTGGCATCGGTGGTGCCGTTGCCGCCGCCGGTGTTGTGGTCGTATTCCATAATCAGCTTGAACTCGCCGCCGGCTGCGGGCATCCGGTAGAAGTTATTGTTTTCCCGGTCATGTTCATAGGGGGTGGCGGTGTTGCCCATGAACAGGATCTCGTCTCCAAAGGGAACACAGCCGAAGATGTGCATGGTGTCCTGGGGAATAAGAAGGGTCAGCTTCCGCGTCTCGACATCGTAGCAGGACAGAGAGTACAGCCGGGTGCCCTTGGCGTTATACTCCATCCCCAAAATGGCGAGCTTCCCGTCGGCATACTGGTGCTTCACCACCTCGAACAGCGGAGCGGTAATGGGTTCCAGCTCCCCGGTACGGCTGTCATACCGGTACAGGCGGTTTCGGGTTTTACTGGTATAGCCCAGGCCAAATTCGCCCCAGTAGGGGATCTCGCTCAGGGTGGTAACAGCGCCCCGCTCCTCTCCGGGCCGGAGCACATTATTGTCATACCGGCCATGGACCAGGAACAGGTCCTCTTTCACCAGGGTCAGCTGGGCGGACTGGAGGGGCAGTTCAAAGGCCCGCTCCACCTCGCCAGTGGACAGGGTAATCCGGTAAAAGACCGTGAGGGGTTCTCCCTCCTTCACCCGCTTTTGGTCTCTGGGGTCCCGGGCGGAGGAAAACAAAATGGTATCATTGTTCTGCCACAAAAAGCTGTTCACATCTCCCCCCTGCGTCAGCCGCCGGCTCACGCCGCCGGTGTGGAGGTAAATGTCGCTGTCATATCCGTTTTTCCCAGGATTGACCCGCTTGACCATAAAGGCAATGATCTTTGCATCCGGGGACAGGCGGGGGTCACTGACATAGCGGAACCGGTAAAATGTTTTGGATGTCACGTTTTCCATCAGATACTCCTCTTTTCGTTTTATCTCTATTTGGGGTTCTCGTTTTTCCACCTTCCAGGCAGCTATTTGCCCAGCATAATATGGATAATTTCCAGGTCGGTGCCCAGCATCCCCTGCCGTCCCATACGGCCTACTGCACAAATGGTATCCTCAACATGATCCATTGTCAAGCCCTCTTTGGGCTGGAAAACATGTCCTTCCATCGCCAGTTCCATAGAGGTAAGGGCTGTTTCTACCGCGGCACTGATCTTGGTGGCGCAGCTGGACTTGGCTCCGTCGCACACCATACCGCCGATGGTACAGATGCTGTTGGTGATGGTATCGCCTATGACTTGATAGATCTCCTCTCGGCTGTGTGTTTTGTACATCAGCATATAGGCGATGCCGCAGGCCGACGCGGTGGCGGCGCTCACCGCTCCGCAGTAGGCTGACAGCTGGCCAATATACTTTTTCTGGTGGACGGCAATGAGGTTGGCCAGAGCCAATGCCCGGATACGGATGTCCATTGGGAATTGATACGCTTCGGCATAGGTGTGAAGGGGCAGGGCCAGAGTAATCCCCTGATTTCCGCTGCCCGAGTTGATGACCACCGGCAAAGGACAGCCGCCCATCCGGGCGTCGCTGCCTGCCGCCGCCGCCGCCCGGGCACGGATACGCAGGCTGGGTTCCTTCTCTTGGCTGAGCAGGGTTTTTCCCGCCTGTACCCCCCAATTGCCTTGCAATCCTTCCTTTGATATGCTAATATTGTAGTCAAACTGCCTGGATATGACATCCTCAACATCGGCCACCTCCAGCGTGTCGGCAAACTCCAAAATGGAGCGCAGGTTGATTTTGCTCTTGTCCGCCGGCGCCCCCTCGTCCGCTTTCTTCTCCTGCTCCTTTTGCAGCAGAACCGTCCCGTTTTTTACAATTCGGGTAATGTTGCTGTGGTACTCCTGAATCTCTACCGAGGCACTCTGGTCTTCGGCCCGGACTTCCACCTCCACATACAAGTTTTCCACACCCTCAGCCAGTATGCAGTCGCAGAAGTCCTCCTCCAACAGCTTTTTTACGGTCTTCCGGTGTGCATCGGTAACCTCCTCCAACACAGCCAGTTCCAAATCTGGATTGCCTCCCACAATTCCCAGCACAGCAGCGACCGCAATCCCCCGCAGGCCGTTGGAGTTTGGTACGACCACACCCTTTACATTTTTCACCATGTTTCCGCTGCAGCGCACAGCGCAGGACTGCGGCATAACCCCCAGTACCTCCCGGGCCTTGGCCCCTGCGTAAGCGATGGCGATGGGCTCAGTGCATCCCAAGGCCACCTTCAGCTCACCGATTAATATGTTTCGGTGATTTTCATACTGCTTTTTGTCCACAACTTTAGTTCTCCTTTCTCTAGTGCCTGTTTGAAACACGGCCTAACTTTTTAACCGCTGTTGATAGAAAGCGAGGTCCATTCTTTGAATTTTCTAAACTTAAAGTATTTTCTGGTATTGGCGGAGGATCTCAGCTTCTCCCGTTCCGCCGCTAAGCTGCACATCTCCCAGCAGTCCCTCAGTGCCCACATCCACAAACTGGAGACCGAGTGCGGCCTTCAGCTGTTCTATCGGGAACCGCCCCTTCGTCTCACCTTTGCCGGGGAAGAATTTGCCAAAAGTGCCCATGTTATCATGGCGGAAAAGGAATTTCTGGAAAAAAAGCTGGCCAGTTTGCTGGACTGCCAGCAGGGAAATATCGCCATCGGCGTCCCCATCTCTCGGGGAACCATCCTTCTGCCCCGGGTGCTGGCCCGCTTTCATCAGGAATTTCCCTATGTCAAGGTCCATCTGGTCGAAGGAAGCACCAACGAGATCTCACAGGAACTGCTCCGGGGCCGGACCGATCTCAATTTGGGTTTTGAAACAGAGGATTCCGAGCGCATAGAATCCAACAAGCTCTACCTGGAACGAACCAAAATTGTGGTGCCCAACTCCATTTTGGAGACGCTGCCTGACTGCGAGTCCATGCCCGAGACCCAAACCGCCCTCTCTCTGCGCACCTTTGCCGCTTGTCCTTTTGTCAGTCTCCATGAGAGTACCCTCACCGGAAGCGTCCTTTCCCAGATTGCCCGTGAGGAGAGCTTCACCCCCAACATCGTGATGGACACCGGAAATCTGTTGACGATGCTTTCACTGTGCTGTGAGGGACTGGGAATCTGCATATGCCCCAACAGCTTTCTCATTGACAACGGCCCCCTGATCAACACCGCTTTTTTGGAGCGGGTGACCATTTTCGATATGAAATCCGACCTGGGCACCCAGTGGATTGTGGCCAACCGGCTAAAGCGGAAATACCACTCGCTGCCGGAAAAACGGCTTTTGAAAATCATTCGAGATACCTACACCGATGTGTAACCCCAGAGATGGCCTCCCCGAAAAGCAAAAAATCCGGGCATCCCTGCTGACAGACCGGAACCGCCCAACCGCCAGGAGCTCATTTCTCTCGCAGGCCCATCCTTGCCGGAATGGTCAGATTTTCCAATTTTCGGCTCCCTCCTCCCACTTCCTTGTCAATCGGTATTATAAAGAAGAAAAAAGAGGTTGTCTAACACCAAAAATCTGATGGCATACAATCTTTTTCTTGTAACCAAAGATTGTTTCTGGTGATTTGCTCCTGCTGCGTTCCCTCTCCTCCCAGTCGGACTTACGGTATTGAAACACCATTCGGTTTTCAATTCAGCCCCAAATCCTGCGATTTTTTACCAATACAGGCCGGTATGGATCTCAGAAGCATCCTCCATGCAAAGCAGACGCTTCTGTGCCACGAAACCAACCAGCGGAGGGCAAGGCGAATACGCCTTGCCCTCCGCTGGTTCCTGGTTTTTTACTTAGTTGTCCTTATTTTTTATCCCGATCTCCTTCCATCGCTTCAATGCAGGAAACCATCCCCGCATCATCCTCTCGGCCTCCTCCTGGGTGCCAAAGGGGTGTCCGTTCTCCTCATTGAATTTTAGGTTAAACGCAATAATGTCGTCCATCGTAGCGTCGGGGGCGGTAAAGGCCCCGTTCTGGTAGCAGTAGCAGCAGTAGTCGCCGCTGAGGCTGCCGTCGGCCTCGGTGCCTGCATCCTCGGGCTTGTCCAAGGGCATGGCGCAGCACTGACAAAATTTCCGTTCTTCCATGGAAAAAACCTCCTTATGTTGGACAGGTTCTGTTCCCCTGTCTTTGACATTAGGATACGCTTTCAAATCGGACAACATATGTCAAGTTTCATAGGCGGTCAGAGATTTTTTTAGTTCTTTGCCCAGAATGTCCCGCCAATACGTTGGGGCCAGCACTTCCAGCTGACTGCCAAAGGACAGCAGAAAGGACAGCAGCCACTGGTTCTCCGGAAAGGTACAGAATACCTCAAAATAGTCATCCTCCAGCGGTGTAATCTGGGTTGGATGAAAGTAGTCCCGTACCCGCCACGCGGCCGAAGGAGCAAATCGCAGCCGCAGCTCCACCCCGCAGTACCCACCCGGCGGCGGAGCCTCCAGATGTTCCGGAGGCTTTCGGGATGGGCAGTTCTCCTCCTCTAGTGTGAGAGCTTCCATCCGAACCAGACGGAAAATACGCCAGTCCTGCCGGGTCCGGCAGAAGGCCGACAGATACCAGCACCCAGTTTTAAATACTAGCTTGGCAGGCTCCACGGTTCTGCGGCTCTGCTCTCCCGCAGAACTGTAGTAAGAGAATGACAGGGGCTTGCGTTCTAAAATAGAGCGTTTGACTAGAGCAAAATTCTCCCGCTCTGCCGCCCCGCTGCCCCAATCGGAAAAATCTACCTCAAGCCAATCCCCGCCCTCCCGGCGGAACAGCGCAGACATCTGGGACAAGGTTTCCCGTTCTTTTGCACCTCCTGTGGCCAAAATCGCTTGAAGGGCAAAGAGAATCTCATCCTGCTGGCTCTTCGACAGCAGCGCCTTCTCCAGTACAAATTGGTCCATAAGGCGAATGCCGCCCCCCTGTCCCTTTTGGGTGAACACTGGAATGCCAGCGGCGGACAGGGCGTCTATGTCTCGGTAGATGGTGCGCTCGGATACCTCCAGCCGCCTGGCCAGTTCTCCGGCCGTGACCGCCCGCTTTTCCACCAGAAGGTAGAGAATTTCAAAGAGGCGGCCGTTTTTCATCGCACTTTGATGCCTTCCAGCACTTGGCCGATGGGCTGTTGGATAGCCAGGCTGGCCCGCCCGTCATAGGGGGTGGCGCTCTTGTTGATGAGGACCAGCCGTGTCCCCCGGTAATAGTTGATGAGACCTGCGGCTGGATACACCGCCAGGGAGGTACCGCCGATGATAAGCAGGTCGGCGGAGCGGATATCCATTACCGCCCCTTCCATGGTAGCGCTGTCCAAGCTCTCCTCATAGAGCACCACATCGGGCTTGACCGTGCCGCCGCAGGTACACTTCGGCACCCCCTGCCCCGCCTTGATATCCTCCACCGGGTAAGGTTTGCGGCATTCCATGCAGTAGTTGCGGTGGACTGAGCCGTGGAGCTCCCACACCCGCTTCGACCCCGCCTTCTGGTGGAGGCCGTCGATGTTCTGGGTGACGATGGAGCGCAGCTTGCCCGCCGCCTCCAGCTCCGCCAGCTTTTGGTGGGCGGCGTTGGGCTGGGCATCCAGACAGAGCATCTTGTCCCGGTAGAAACGGTAAAACTCCTCAGGCCGGGCGTTGAAAAAGGTGCGGCTTAAAATCTCCTCCGGGGGCCAGGCGTACTTCTGGTTGTACAGCCCGTCTACGCTGCGGAAATCCGGAATGCCGCTCTCAGTCGATACCCCCGCCCCGCCGAAAAAGACGATGGCGCGGCTTTCGTCAATCCACTGCTGTAAGGTTTTGATTTTTTCATCCACGGGAAGTCCCCCCTAAATTTTACTTTATCGCTCCAATTATACCACCGTAAACCTTGCACGTCAACGAACCTGGAAACTCCCTCTTGACTTAAACCCAACTTTAAGTGATAAGCTGTTTCGCAGAATATTGTAAGGAGGAACCCCATGAATTACCGTACATTGGGCCGCACCGGTCTGAAGGTCAGCGAGATTGCTATGGGCTGTGAGGGACTTGTGGGCAAGAGCTATGACCAGGTGAAGGAATTTGTGGACAAAATGGAGGCGCTGGGGATCAACTGCATCGACCTGTACACCTCCAACCCGGAGGTCCGGGCCAATCTGGGCCGGGCTTTGGAGGGACGGCGGGACAAATTCGTACTCCAGTCTCACCTGTGCTCCATCTGGGAGAACGGCCAGTATCTGCGCACCCGGGACATCGCCAAGGTGAAAGCCGGCTTTGAGGAGATGCTTCGCCTGCTGAACACGGACCACATCGAAATTGGTATGATCCACTACTCCGACGCCCTGTCCGACTGGCGGGAGGTTGTAAACGGCCCGGTGATGGCCTACGCCCAGGAGCTGAAAGCGGTCGGGAAAATCGGCTGCATCGGCCTGTCCAGCCACAACCCGGAGGTGGGCCGGGCGGCGGTGGACAGCGGGCTGGTAGATGTGCTCATGTTCAGCGTCAACCCCTGCTACGATCTCCAGCCCGCCGGCGAGGATGTGGAGCAGCTGTGGGCGGAGTCCGCCTATGAAAAGCAGCTGGTCAATATGGACCCCCAGCGCCAGTCCCTCTATGAGAGCTGCCAGCGCCAGGGTGTGGGCGTAACCGTAATGAAAGCCTTTGGCGGCGGCGACCTGCTGAGCCAGTACTCCCCCGCCGGGGTGGCCCTCACCCCCTTCCAGTGTCTGCACTACGCCCTCACCAGGCCCGGGGTGGCCTGCGTCATGGCGGGCGCTTGGACGGTGGATGAGCTGGTCCAGTGCGCCGCTTATGAGGATGCCCCCGCCCACGAAAAGGACTACGCTACCGCCTTTGCTGCCATGCCGAAAATCAGCTGGACCGGCCACTGTATGTACTGCGGCCACTGTGCCCCTTGTCCCCGCGGAATCGACGTGGCAGCGGTGACCAAGTTCCTCAATCTGGCCAAAGCTCAAGGGCAGGTCCCCGAGACGGTGCGGGAGCACTACGCGGTCCTTCCCCACCACGCCGGGGAGTGCATCTCCTGCCGTGCCTGTGAGAGCCGGTGCCCATTCTCGGTGTCGATTGTGGAACACATGAAACAAGCTGCGGAGATTTTTACTTACTAGGGCTTGTTTGAACCTTGTCAACACGCCCAATCAGCGGATCCTTTTCCGCCATACTCTGCCGATTTTCCTGGAAATACATCCGATATTCCCGGGTCAAATCCACTTCGTCCGGCGGAAACTCTCTCGCCGCTGGTCCGATTGCCATAGTTCAAATACAGCCTAAAAATATTTCATATTTCGTTCAGACGGTGCGCTTTGCCTGCACCGTCACTTTTATGCGCTTTCGTCTTTTGGCCTTTCGGAACCTTCTGATTCCTTAACAGTTCCGCTGACAGAAAAGCCTTTCCGCCGTCCTCCTCCAATTGTAAACCTCAAAATTTTTAGGTTGACAAGTATGGTATACTATGATACCATCTCTGCTGGTAACGACCTACAAAATAATCCAAATACTTTCAAGGAGGCAGTACAATGAAAACTGGAAAAACAAAGGATATGGTCCTATGCGCTCTGTTTGTGGCTCTAATTGCAGCGGGGGCATTTATCAAAATCCCCATCCCGGTTGTCCCTTTCACGTTGCAATACCTGTTTACAATGATGGCCGGACTGCTTTTGGGCGGAAAATTGGGGTTTTGTGCGGTAGGGGCCTATATTTTTCTGGGGCTGCTGGGCCTGCCCATCTTCGCTCAGGGCGGCGGAATCGGCTATGTCTTTCAGCCCAGCTTTGGTTACATCATCGGTTTCGCGGTGGGGGCTTACTTAACCGGACAAATCGCTGGCCAGCGGGAAAAACCAGGATATGGCCTCCTTCTGACGGCTAATTTGGCCGGTCTGGCGGTGGTTTATCTCTTTGGCATGGTATATTACTACCTGATGAGCAACTTCTATCTGGGCGACCCCATTGGTCTTTGGCCTCTATTTTTGTACTGCTTTATTCTGGCCGTCCCGGGCGACATTGCACTGTGCATCCTGGGCGCAATCCTGGGCAAACGGCTGATCCCGCTGGTAAAAGCGAAAGGAAGTGTGACCTATGAACAGGCTTGACAAGTTGACCCAACAAGTATTAGACGGCTATCAAATAAACCGGCATGAAGCGTTAGAGCTGTACTCCATGCCTCTGGAAGAGCTGTGCAGCCGGGCGGATAAGATTCGTCAGAAGTACTGCGGCAGCCGCTTTGATCTGTGCACCATCGTCAACGGCAAGAGCGGAAGATGTTCGGAAGACTGCCGCTTCTGTGCCCAATCCGCCTACAGCTACACCGGAGCGGCGAAGTATCCCCTGCTCTCGCCCAAGGAGCTGACGCAACAGGCCAAATACAACGCGGAACAGGGTGTGCTGCGCTACTCTATTGTTACATCCGGACGGCGGCTGTCTGAACAGGAGTTGGACGCGCTGTGCAAGGCCATCCGGCAGATCAAAGGGGAGACAAACATTTCGGTCTGTATCTCTGTAGGGCTGCTGAACGAAGGGGAATACCGCAAGCTGAAGGAAGCCGGAGCGGAACGCGCCCACAATAATTTGGAGACCTCCCGGCAAAATTTCCCCAATATCTGCACCACTCATACCTTTGATGATAAGGTAACCGCCATCCGCGCCGCCCAGGCCGCAGGACTCACCGTCTGTTCCGGCGGCATTATGGGGCTGGGGGAGACTACCGAGGACCGTATTGATATGGCTCTCACCCTGCGGGAACTGGGTGTCAAAAGTATACCGGTCAACATGCTAAACCCCATCCCGGGCACCCCGCTGGCCAAAATCCGACCGCTGACCGATTCGGATATGCAGCGGATTGTGGCGGTATACCGCTTTCTTCTCCCGGACGCCGCCATCCGGCTGGCAGGGGGGCGGGGCCTGCTGCCAGACAAAGGCCGGAGCTGCTTCCAGGCAGGTGCCAATGCCGCCATCTCCGGAGATATGCTTACCACCGCAGGCATCACCGTCCAAACTGATCTGGCAATTCTTCAGGATCTGGGCTATGAGGTGCGGCTATGAGCGGGGCGCTGTTTCTCACTGGCACCGGCACCGATGTGGGCAAGACCTTTGTCTCCGGTCTGATTCTTAAAAAATTGCGGGAAGCTGGCCTGTCCGCCGGCTATTACAAGGCAGCCATGAGCGGAAACAACCGCCATCCTGACGGAACCCTGATTCCTGGAGACGCTCTGTCTGTGAAGAAGACCTCGGGGATTCCTCAACCCTTGGAGGAGATGTGCCCTTTTGTCTATGAAAACGCCCTCTCCCCTCACCTGGCTGCACGGCTGGAGGGCAATCCTGTAGACCAAAGTCAGGTCCTCCAAGGCTTTGAGCAGGTATGCAGGCAGTATGACTATGTTACGGTGGAGGGCTCCGGCGGTATTTTATGTCCCCTGCGCTTTGACGAACAGCAGCTTTGGCTCCCCGATATCATCCGCGCCTGCGGGCTGGGCTGTCTGCTGGTCGCAGACGCCGGACTGGGCACGATTAACGCCGTGGGGCTGACGGCCTTTTATTTGAAGACGCAGGGCATTCCGCTAAAAGGGATCATCTTCAACCGCGCCCAGCCGGGAAATCTGCTCCACAGGGACAACATAACCATGTGCGAATCCCTCACCGGGGTGAAGGTACTTGCACAAGTCAGCGACGGCTGCACCAGCCTGGATATGTCATTGGAGCTGCTGCAATCGCTGTATGAATAGGAGGACATTATGATTTGGTATCCTTATCAGCAGATGAAAACCATGGGGGCTCCCTATGAGATTATAGACGCCAGCGGCGTGTATCTCCACACAAAAGACCGGGCGCTTATCGACTCGGTATCCTCCTGGTGGAGTGTGATTCATGGATACAAACATCCGGAGCTAACCCAGGCCATTCTCGACCAGGCGGGGCGGTTCTCCCATGTCATGCTGGGGGGATTGACCCACGAACCCGTCCAAAGGCTCTCTCAAAAGCTGGAAGAATTTCTGCCTGGAGACTTAAACTACTGCTTCTTCTCTGACTCGGGAAGTGTGGCGGTAGAGGTGGCGCTGAAAATGGCGCTCCAATACTATATGAACCGTGGAGACTCCCAGCGCACCATGATCCTGGCTCTGGAGCATGCCTACCACGGCGATACCTTTAAGACCATGGAGGCAGGAGACGACGAGGACTACCACTTTGTCCTCAAAGCCTACGGTCCCAGCCCCCACGTGGTCCACATCCCCACCGAAGCAGATGCGCTGGAGCGCGCTTTCCTGCAATACCATGAACGGCTGAATTGTCTGCTGGTAGAACCGCTGCTCCAGGGGGCCGGCGGAATGCGGATGTATGACCGTTCCTTCCTTCAGCGAGCCCGGGAACTGTGCGACCAATATGGTGTGCTGCTTGTCTTTGACGAAGTGGCCACCGGCTTTGGCCGGACGGGAAACCGTTTTGTGGCCGACCTGGTTCTGCCGGATATCCTGGTGCTCGGCAAGGCCCTCACCGGCGGATACATCGGCCATGCCGCCACAGTGGCCAACCGCAGGGTCTTTGAGGGCTTTTACGACGACGACCCCAACCATGCTCTGATGCACGGCCCCACCTTTATGGGCAACGCACTGGCCTGTTCGGTAGCGCTGAAGTCTATCGAACTGTTTGAGCGGGAGGACTATATGGCAAAAATCCGCCGCATTGAAGCTATTACCCGCCGGGAGATGGAGGGGTTCTCCCACCCCAAAGTCAGAGAAGTGCGTATAATGGGCGGCTGCGTCTGTGTAGAGGTACAGGATTCCGCCGACTTGAAGGGCTACCAGCAGTTTGCCTATGAGCGTGGGGTATTCAGCCGGCCCTTCCTGAACTGTATGTACGCCATGGTTCCCTATGTGATCTCCGAGGCGGAACTGGTCAAGGTACTGGAGACCATGAAAGCCTGGTTTCAGCGGTAGACTGACGGGGATGTTCCCTCGCCCCGCGGCCTGCATTCTATCCCAGCAAAGAAACCGTCCGTTGAACTGCCGCAGTTCAACGGACGGTTTCTTTGGTTCAGCGGTTGACCTCCTGCTTATCTGTGCGGCCCATGAGCCAGTCAATGAACACTTGATAGAACTCTGCAATTACCAGCATCTTATCCGAACGAGGCATAACACCCAGTTCCAAATCCTGATATCCACGAACGGACATATTTACCGCTTTCGCCACTTCACTCTGTGTCATTCCACGCTCTTTTCGCAGCATACGAATTTTTTCTGAAAACACATCCTGTCCTCCTTGACACACACTAATATGTGTATTATGGCATACGCAGTAATATGTGTTTATCTGGAGGTCGTATCAAATGGAACATCAAATTCCTACCATCATCGAAGAACTCTACTACGGTATAGTCACTGGACCAGACCCTAAATTATGGCCGGAATATTTGCAGAACGACCCCATCCGGGCCCACGGACTCCGGGCGTTCTACACCGGACTGCGAATCGGTCTCCAACTGGGGACCGCCTGCCTGCAAGAAGATTAGGCGCTGTTTAAAAAAAGACTAATGCTTGTCCTTTTTATTCCGCCGCTCTTCGTCCACCTCATAGGCTTTGATAATCCTCTGCACCAGGGCGTGGCGGACCACATCGGACTCTCCAAGGCGGAGGATGGCAATATCCTCTACCCCTTTCAGTACCCGCATAGCCTCCCGCAGTCCGGAAACCTTGTCGGCGGGCAAATCAATTTGGGTGATATCGCCGGTAATGACGATTTTAGACCCAAAGCCCAGGCGGGTCAAAAACATCTTCATCTGTTCCCTTGAGGTATTTTGAGCCTCATCCAAGATGATAAAGGAGTCATCCAAGGTGCGTCCCCGCATGTATGCCAAGGGAGCCACCTCAATGTTGCCCCGCTCCAGGTATTTCTGATAGGTGTCCGGGCCCAGCATCTCGAACAGAGCATCATACAGGGGCCGCAGATAGGGGTCCACCTTGGACTGCAAATCGCCGGGGAGAAAGCCCAGCCGCTCCCCCGCCTCCACCGCCGGCCGTGTGAGAATAATGCGGTTGATTTCCTTCGCCCGGAACGCGGCCACCGCAGCAGCCACCGCCAGATAGGTCTTGCCCGTACCGGCAGGGCCCACCCCCACCGTGACCACATTGTTTTTGATGGCCTCCACATATTTCTTCTGGCCCAGGGTCTTGGCCTTAATGGGCTTGCCCTTTGCGGTGACACAGATCACGTCCCCTGCCAGCTGGACAATCTGGCTCTCTCTGCCCTCCTTGACCAGCTGGACAATGTAACGCACATTCTGCTCGTTGATATTCTCCCCCTTTGATGCCAGCGTCATCAGGTTTTCAATGGCCTTGACGGCATACATGACCCCTTCCGGGTCCTCTCCCGCCACCTTGAGCATGGAGTCACGGCTGACTACCGAAACCCCCATTTCGTGCTCAATGATACGGATATTTTCGTCAAAGGAGCCAAACACGTTGATGGTCTCCTCCAAACGCTCTAAGCTGATGGATTGTTCTGTCATTGCGATCCGATCTCCTTGGTTTGATTAAACTTTTCCCCAGAGGCGGCCTGCGGCCGCTCCTATTGGGGTTCTGGAGCCGCCCCCGGCCGCTCCACGCCAATTTCTTCCATACACTGAGCGGACAGGGTAACCTCCAGCCGCCCCCCCTCCGACCGGGCGGAGAAACGGGTGGACTCCACCTGGCCGCCCTCGCCAATCAGGGCATTCAGCTGAACCAAAAGCCGTTCCTCCAGCAGAGTCCGGGCAGCGTCCTGGTCCACCGGAACCCTTCCGGCCTCATAGGCACGAAAGGTCTCCCGGCACAGCGAAAAGGGCAGAGCCGCTCCGCTTGGCAGAGCTGCCTGATGCACTGTGGTTATTTTATCATACATTGGCCAGGAAATGCTAGTGTTTCCGAAAATTTCAATCCTCCGGCCCAATAGATTGAGGGACCAGACATTCTTTTCTCTTCCTGTGTAGTGTTTCACCGTCGCTTCCAAGGGAATGGCGGCGGAAAGTTCCCGCCAAGTCCTTGCCCAAACCCGTCCTCGGGCGTGGGTCTGGTAGTAGCGCGCCGGTAAACCGCTGTATTGGGGCGGCTCCAGCGTGACCGTGCCGGAGATCAGGATGTCTCCCTTGGCCACTACATCTCCCTCCTGGACAACCGCATCCCCCAACTCCGGCTCTATGTGGACAATCATTCCGTCTGCCTCTGCTGCAATGTCAAAATACCCCGACTCATCCAGCCGTTCCGGTGTTTGAATGATCTCCCGCACAATGACCTCCAGCCGGGTGCCATGAAGATTGATCCCCATCCAGGACAGCTCCTCCAATTGCAGCAGCGCCTCCTGGGCCAGCTCCTTCTGATTCAGCGAAGGACCATATACACCGGGCCGCACCCCCAGCTGGCGCAGCTGGCTGAGAATTACGGCGGTGGGAACCCGTTCATTTCCAGTCACTTCAATCACCAGAACGAAGCGGGACAGAATACTGACCGCACACAGCGCAAAGGCCAATCCCAATAAAAAGCCATACCGGGTACGAAAGCGGCTGATAACGTCGGGCAGACCTCGGCTGGACTCCTGTACCGCCTCTCCTCCCACCTTTTGGACCAGCTCATTCAGTTTGGACAGGGTATGCCGCCGGGTGACAAAGCGGATGGTGTGTCCATCCAGCCATTCCATCGCCCAAAAGTCGATGCCCGCCTGGGCACACAGGTTGATCAGCCGCTCCGGAAAAGGAGCGGTCACCCGCAGGGTGACCATCCCCCGAATCAAATTCATCAGCTGCCGCATACCCGTCCCCCTATGCTAACGTTATTTGGGATATCTTCCCGGTAATCAGCAGTTCAAACCCCGTCATAGCCCGCAGCTCCAATCCTCGGCCAGCCACCTTGATGAGATAGACGCCTCCGCTGACATGTATTTCCTCGGTTCCATAGGCCAGAATACCTTTGTGATTTTCGATTCGCAGCTCTCCGTCTCCCACCAGTTCCAGCCTGGTCAGCCCCGCTACTGCGTCGGCAGGGAGATCAAACACCTCCGCCGTCCGCTCTAAAAATCCATGCCGTCGGGGTTTTCGCTCCATAAAATCACCTCAAAGATAGACATGGCAGTCCCGCCCTTCGGGCGGGACTGCGGCTTTCCTGCCTATTTACTATATGAGGGAACAAGGCTGGTTCATTCATGCGTTTCGATTGATCCATGTAACAATCCATCCGGTCAAAAGCAGCAGTCCCGGCCAAATCAACACCAGCATATAGGACCCGCCCAGCCCATAATTACGGTACTCGCCGCCAGGGTAGAAAGCCGATGCCCACACCCAATCGCAAATCATCTCCGCTGCCAGCAGTCCCAGCACCACCGCCGCAATTCCCCTTCTGCTGCGATTTCTACGAAAAAGACCACAGAGCACAAGATATGCTGCGGCACAGCCCACAGCGGCAATCAGCCACACGTCCGCTCCATACACATGCTGAACGGAATAGAGCGCAACCAGCATCCCAAAACCTCCTTCATCCAAAATCTCCCCCGAGACGGCTCTCATATGTCTCATAAATTCGCTCCGTTCCCCGGACCAGGGGACCGCAGTACGCATAATAGCTATAGTGGCTATCAAGAAAGCCATCATTCACCTCCAGCAGCGTCCTGCCCTGATCGTCCACCACACGCTCCGTGTCACCAAAGCCAAAGATAAGCATAATCGGACAAGTCCACAGAGTTATAACAAGGACAACAGCAGCAAAAAACAGGACGATCCCCTTTAGCACCCGCCGCAGCGCCGTGGATACTCCAGGCCCCTTTGCAGGCAGAAAACAGGCCAATGTGAAAACAATCCCGACCCAGCCGCTGACCATTGCCGCTCCGCACAGAACCAGCGATGGCGCAGTTCGCCAAGCCAGGCCGAACCAGCCCAGCAGAATACCGCCGCCCATCCAAACAGCCAGTGTGCCAAGAAAGACAGCCGCTGTCCAAACCAGAGACCGGTGATCTTTCCCCTCGCAGCAGAACAAGCAATACAGACCGGCCACAGCCAATACCAGAATGCCCGCCTGCATCAGCGGAACAATCCACAGCATAATGTCAAACTCCATCCGGCATCTCCTCCGATATATGGATCATTCCTTCTCTCTCTAAGGCCAGATACAGCCGCTCTCCAGAAAACTCCACTTCTGTCCGGCCCAGTTCCCGTCCCAATCGGTCGGACAGAACCACCGTCACCTGTTCAGCTCCCTCCTCCAGAAGCAGGCCATAGCTCTGCCCCTGTTCGAGCAAGGCATAGGTTCCGGCATTTTGAATGCTCTGCGTCTGCGTTCCATAGTCCAGCGTAATGGACCACACCGCTTGACTGCCGCCGTTGATTACCACTAAATCGGCGTCCGGACCGCCGCAGCCTGATAACCAGAAGGCTGCAGCGGAACAGCCGGTCAGGAACAGGCACAGCAGCCCTGCCATTACCATCACAACTCGTTTCATCAAAAAACCTCCGTTCATTTCAGTGGCACTGTACAGGTTTCCCAATAGCCCATACCGGTATCATAGCAGATAATAGCCTGGTCCTCCGCCCACTCCAGCTCATAGCTGCCATTGGTAAAGAGCCAGTTGTCGTGGGCCTCATAGGTCACGCCAGTCCCTCGGAGCAGGCAGGGCCCGGCGGGCAGGTAAAACTCCCCCCAGACCTTAAACAGCCAGCTCTCCTGCCGGACCATCAGCCCCACCTCCCCAGCGGGGTCATAAAGCGGGACATATCGAGGATTTGTATAGAGGTAAAACCAAAAAAACAGTATGGTCAACAGAAACAGCCCCTCCATCAGCAGGACAAAGGCCAGGGCGGCGACCCGCTCCCACCCCCGCAGGTACGCTGCAATGGCCCCGTCCCCCCAGGCCAGCAAGGCCAGCAGAAAAATCAGGA
>CAMWBA010000001.1 GCA_947172355.1 uncultured Bacillota bacterium | reverse complement strand
CAAGGGGCTGGCCGACCTGGCCGTCATCGCCGCCCCCTACGACACCGAGCACCTGGAGGGCTTTTCTGTGGGCCAGGAGCCCTGGGCCGCCATGTTCCACCCGGACCACCCCCTGGCCAAAGAGCCGGGAGAGGCCATCCCTCTGTCCAGCCTGGTGGGAGAGCCCCTCATCGTCCCCAGCCGAAAATCCCGGATCGAGTCCATCCGCCGCTGGTTCGGGGAGATCGGGGCGGAGCCTCGGATTCTCTGCGAGATGTCCAACTACATGGACGCGGTGGCCCTGACCAGCCAGGGGGTGGGGGTCAGCATCTTCCCCCAGACGGTCGGAGTATCCAACGGACTGGTGGTGTCCAAAGTGGTGACCCAGCCCGCCCGGCAGGCGGAGTACATTCTGGTCTGGAACAAGGGACAGGCCCCCTCCGGGCTGACGCGGGAGTTTATCCGCTATGTTCAGGATTACCTGGAGGAACGTCAGTCAAAGGCATAACAGCAGACAGCCCCCGCGCCGGTGCGCGGGGGCTTATCATATCCAAAAGATATGGTAGCTGCAATGATATATGTATTTCCTTTTTTCTCAGAGCTGTGCTAAGATAAGAGCATCCAAGGGAGATACAAAAAACCAAATTAAATTACAAGAAAGTGGAGGAACTGACCATGAAAAAGACATTCTTTGAGAAACTGTCCAACCTGCTGACCGGCTACTACAAGTCGTTCTCCATGGACTTTTAACCGGGATACCCGAACAAACAGAAGGAGGAATTGAGAATGAAAAAGCTGGCTGATTTCCTGTCGGAATACTATGGGACCTTCTCCCGCTGAGTTTGCCCTCTCCAATCTTTGTGTGATCCATCCATCACCGAAGCAAACGCCCGGACAGCGGAAACGCTGGCCGGGTACATTTATTTATCACAACACGGAGGTATCGCGATGAGTATTCATGAGGAATGCGGCGTCTTTGGCGTGATCAGCCCACAGCCTGGGGATGTGGGCCGGCTGGCCTACTACGGCCTCTACTCCCTCCAGCACCGGGGGCAGGAGAGCTGCGGCATCGTGGTCAACGACGACGGAGTATTTGCCTCCCACAAGGATCTGGGGCTGGTGGGGGAGGTGTTCGGCCGCGAGACGCTGGCCCGGCTGCCCCGGGGGACCATGGCGGTAGGCCACACCCGCTACGGCACCACTGGAGCCTCGGTCCGGAGCAACTGCCAGCCCATTGAGGTCAACCACCAGAAGGGCCGTATGGCCCTGGCCCACAACGGCAATCTCAGCAACGCCGCCCGGCTCCGAGACGCGCTGGAGCTGTCCGGGGCCATCTTCCACAGTACCAGCGACACCGAGATCATCGCCTACATCGTCACCAAGGAGCGGCTTTCCACCCCCTCCATCGAGGACGCCCTCAGCGCCGCCATGGACAGGCTGGAGGGGGCCTACTCTCTGGTGCTCATGTCCCCCCAGAAGCTGATCTGCGCCCGGGACCCCCACGGCTTCCGCCCCCTGTGCTATGGTAAGATGGCGGATGGGACTTATGTAGCCGCCTCCGAGAGCTGCGCCCTGGCCGCCGTGGGGGCGGAGTTCGTCCGGGACCTGGAACCGGGGGAAATCCTGGTGTTCTCCAAAGACGGCGTCGTCTCCCGCCGGGAGTACTGCGGAAAGGTGGAGCCCGCCCCCTGCATCTTTGAATACATCTACTTCGCCCGCCCAGACTCGGTCATCGATGGGGTGTCAGTCCACGCCGCCCGCCTGCGGGCCGGGGAGATTTTGGCAAAAACCTACCCCGTCCAGGCGGACGTGGTAGTGGGGGTGCCCGACTCCGGGCTGGACGCTGCCCTGGGTTACAGCCGGACCTCCGGCATCCCCTACGGCATTGGGCTGATTAAGAACAAGTACATCGGCCGTACCTTCATCGCCCCCGGACAGGACCACCGGCTGGATCAGGTGAAAATCAAGCTCAGCGCTGTCCGGGACAGCGTGGCGGGGAAACGGGTGGTACTGGTGGACGACTCTATCGTCCGAGGGACCACCAGCGGTCGGATTGTCAGCCTGCTCCGGGAGGCTGGGGCCAGCGAAATCCACCTCCGCATCTCCGCGCCCCCCTTCCTGAATCCCTGCTACTACGGCACCGACATTGACTCCCGGGACAATCTTATCGCCTGCCATCACACCGTGGAGGAGATCGCCGAAATCATCGGGGTGGACTCCCTGGGCTATCTGCCGGCGGAGCAGCTGGGGGCGCTCATCGGAAAGGGCTGCTGCTGCGACGCATGTTTCACAGGGCGGTATCCCACACCGATTCCTATGGATACCCGGAAGGATCGCTTTGAACAGAAGCTGTCAGAAAAGCGGAGCTAGATATTTTTCGCTTCCTGTCCCAGCCAAAACAGAGCTGATTCCACATATAAACTGGCGGCGATGGTCAGGCACCTCTCGTCAATGTCAAAGCCGGGGGTATGGTGGGCCATTTGTGAGCCTGGAACGGCTTCGCTTCCGCTGCCCACAAAGGCGTAGACCCCGGGGACGGCGGCGATGATCTCCGCCATATCGTCCCCGCCCAGGGAGAGGGCCTTGGGCACTAGGTTCCCCTTCCCCACCACCTTCTCGATGACGGGGATAGCCTCGGCGTAGACCTCTGGGTCATTGATGAGGGCCCGGGTAAAAGACTCGGTCTCGATTTCAGCAGCGGTGTTGTACAGGGCGGCCACACTCCGGGCAGTGTCGGCAATCTTGGCGTTGAGCATGGCCCGGGTCTGTTCAGAGAAGCAGCGGACAGTGCCCTCAATCACCGCCTCCTTAGCCACGATGTTGTAACCCTCCCCGGACCGGAGCACTCCCACTCCGATGAGGGCGGGGTCGGTGGGATTTTTCAGCCGGCCCACCAGCCCTTGGAGGGCGGTGACAATCTGGGCGGCGGCGTAGAGGGCGTCTGCTCCCAGCTCCGGGGTGGAGACGTGGGCGCTCTTTCCCTGAATCCGGATGGTGAAGTGATCCACTGAGGCGTTTTCCGCCCCCGGGTTCATGGCCACCTGGCCCACCGGCAGATCGGACTGCATATGGACGCCGAAGGAGCGATCTGCCCCCTCCAGCGCCCCGTCTTGAACAAACAGGACGGCCCCCGCACCGTATTCCTCTCCTGGCTGGAACACCAGAAGAATCTCCCCGGCCAGTTCATTCTCCAGTTTTTTCAGGGCCCGGGCCGTCCCAAGGAGAGCGGCCGTGTGGGCGTCGTGGCCGCAGGCGTGCATCACGCCGGGGTACTGGGAGGCATAGGGGATGGTTTTCTCGTCCTGGATGGGTAGAGCGTCGGTGTCCGCCCTCAGGACGATTTTCCTCCCCGGCCCCCGCTTGCCCTGAATGGTGCCCAGTACGCCTGTTTCCCCCACCCGGCGGGTGGGGATGCCGACAGCTTTCAGCTCCTCATCAATGCGCTTGGCGGTCTCAAATTCCTTCATGCTCAGCTCCGGGTGACTGTGGAACCAGCGGCGCAGGGATATGATATAGTCTTGATCCTGTTGAACCAGCGGATGGATTGCCATATTGCTTCACCTCAAGATTATGATTTGTTCCCGTCCCCGGAGGGGACGGGAACAGCGTTGTGTGGGGGGAGTCCCGCCCCTTCGAGGGTGGGAACAGTTTTAAAACGCGGGAATGTAGGTGCCCTGGTAAATATCCCGGATGGCCTGGGCGGTTTCCTGGGACTGGTAGGCGGCCAGCACCTTCTGATAGACCGGGCTGTCCAGGTCGGCGGTGCGGCAGGCAATGATGTTGATGTAGGGGTTGTCGGAGCCAGGCTTCACCTGCTCGGTGTAGACGGCATCCTCCAGCTTCAAGCCGTTGTCCACGGCGTGGGCCCCGTTGACAAAGGCGGCGGCCACATCGGGCAGAAGGCTGGCGGTGTTGGCGGCCTCCACCTCCACAAACTCCAGCTTCAGGGGGTTGGCGGTGATGTCCTTCAGCTCTGGCATGTATCCGGCGGCGGGGTCCACCTCCAGCAGACCGGCGGATTCCAGAATCTTGAAGCATCGCCCTTCGTTGGTGGGGTCGCTGGGGACGGCGATCTTGTCCCCCTCCTTCAATTCGCTTACATCGGTGATCTTGTCGGAGTACAGGGACAGAGGGGCCACGATGGTGTCGCCCAGGACGGCGATGTCATAGCCCAGGTCGTCGATCTCCTTCTGGAGGTAGGCCTTGTGCTGGAAGGCGTTCAGGTCGATCTCCCCGGCGTCCAGGGCGTTGTTGGGCAGCTTGTACTCGGCAAACTCCACCATCTCGCAGCGGATGTTGTCCGCCTCCAGCAGCTTGTTCACCGTGTCCCACTGCCCGTTGTTAGCACCCACCACGCCCACCTTGATCACAGTGGGTTCAGCGGCAGTGCTGCCGGAAGCGGAGCCCGGGTTTGAGCCGGAGACGGGGCTGGAGCTGCCGCCGTTTCCGCCGCAGGCGGCCAAAGACAGAGCCAGGGCCGCGGCCAGTGCGAGAGAGAGTACGTTCTTCTTTTTCATTTTAAGTTCCTCCTTTAATGGGCAATCTATTCCATTATCCCGGTTCAAAGGCGGGAGAACAGATAAAGTTAGTGGGTCGCCTTTTTGGCGATATAGCTGCCAACGGCTTGGACAACGCTCACCAGAACGACAATGATGAGGATGACTGTCCAGGTAATCTGGGGCAGGTTCTTGCTGTGGCCGTACATGATGGCGAAGTTACCCAGACCGCCGGCTCCCAGGGTTCCGGCCACGGCGGTGAAGTTGATGAGAGAGACGATGGTGATGGTCACCCCCCGGGCAATGCCGGGGACAGCCTCCCGCAGATAGACCCGCCAAATGATCTCCCAGGGTGAGGAGCCGATTGCTTCGGCCGCCTCGATGATGCCGGCGGGTACCTCGGCCAGGGCGCTCTCCGTTTGCCGGCCCAGAAAAGGGACGGTGCCGAACACCAGAGGGATAATCGCCCCCCGGACGCCGATGGCGGAACCCACCACCAGGCGGCTCAGCCCCAGCAGCAGGATGGCCAGCAGAATAAAGGGGATGGAGCGGAAAAAGTCGCAGATTCTGCCCAGGATAAAGTTCACCGGTCGGTTCTGGAGGACTCCCCCCTCCCTGGTGGTGAACAGGAGTACTCCGAAGGGGATACCCAGCACAAGGGAGATGGCCCCGGAGATGCCCACCATCTGGATGGTCTCCCCGAAGGCCCGCCACAGCTGGTCCGACCGGGCCGCCACGTCGGGGATGATCTGATTAAGCAGCTCAGCCATGGGAAATCACCTCCACCAACACATTTCGTTTTGATAAGTAGTCCGCGGCGGCGGTTATTTTGTCGTGGCCGCCCCCGGCGATGACCACCAGGCCCCCTAGAGGGTTGCCGTCGATGAGCTCAATGCTGCCCAGCAGAATGTTGATATCCAGCTCAAACTGCCGGGAAATGCTGGAGATCAGTGCCTCGGAGGTACTGCGCTCCAGGTAGTTCAGCCGGAGCAGATAGTCCCCGGGATTCAGCCGGATGGGGTGGGAGGGATCGTCCAGCAGCTCCTGGATCCGGGAGAGATGGGAGGTACTGTCCACAAACCGGCGGGTGACCGCCTGCCGGGGGGCTGCGAACACCTGAAACACGTCCCCCTGTTCCACAATCCTGCCGCCCTCCATCACATACACCTGACTGCATATCTCCTTAATGACCTGCATCTCGTGGGTGATAACCAGGATGGTGACGCCCAGGGTACGGTTGACCTCCTTCAGCAGCCGGAGGATGGACCGGGTGGTCTCCGGGTCCAGGGCGCTGGTGGCCTCGTCGCTGAGCAGGACCTCTGGGTCGTTGGCCAGGGCCCGGGCGATGGACACCCGCTGCTTCTGGCCCCCAGAAAGCTGGGAGGGGTAGGCCTCCGCCTTGTCGGACAGACCTACCAGCTCCAGCAGGGACTTCACCTTCTCCTCGATCTCTTTTTTGCTCTTCCCGCTCCCTCGAAGGGGGTAGGCCACGTTGCCGTACACCGTCCGGGAGGCGAAGAGGTTGAAGTGCTGGAAGATCATGCCGATCTTTTTCCGCTTTTCCCGGAGCTGCCGCCCGCTCAGGGCGGTGAGCTCGTCGCCGCCCACGGTGACGGTACCCTCGGTGGGCCGCTCCAGCAGATTGACGCACCGGGCCAGGGTGGACTTGCCCGCCCCGGAGAAGCCGATAATCCCGGCGATGGTCCCTTTTTCAATGTGAAGGGTCACGTCCCTGACGGCCTCCACCGTCTTTTTCCCCATCTCAAAGCGCTTTGAGACGTGTTCTAATCGTATCATTCCAGTTCCTCTTTTCCTATGGCGTATTCAAAGGATAGCACAAAACCCGCCCCAGGTGTTAATACCCAAAATCAGGGGCGGGTTATAGGACAAAGCTATAACAGATATTGGCTCAAAGCAGGATGGACTTGCGCACCTCTTGGAGATACAGCTCCCCTAGCCTGCTGAGGGGACTGCCCCGGCGCTGGACATAGCCGATGTGCATGACGCCTCCCTCCGTCAGAGGGATGGTGGTGTATTCCGAGCCGTTGAGGGGGCGGCAGATGATGCCGGAGCACAGGGTATAGCCATTGAGCCCCTTCATCAGGTTGAGCACCGTGGCCCGGTCATCCACCCGGATAAGCTGGCGGTACTGGTAGGTACTCATTACCTCCTCAGAGAGGAACAGGGAGTTCTGCTTGCCCAACTCAAAGGCGATGCAGGGGTAGGGCTCCAGATTGGCCATGGTTAGCTGGTTCCGGCAGGCCAGGGGGTGCTCCCCCCAGAGGTAGACGCAGGTGGAGCAGTCCCGCAGGGGGTGGAACTCCAGGTTGTTCTCGTCAAAGAGCTTGGTCAGGTACTTCTCGTTAAAGTCGTCCAGATACAGGATGCCCAGTTCGCTTTTATAGTCCCGGACGTTTTCAATACATTCATAGGTGCGAGTCTCCAGGATGGAGAACTCATACTCCTCCATCCCCACCTTGCGCACCATCTCCACAAAGGCGTTGATGGCGAAGGTGTAGTGCTGGGTGGAGACAGAAAATTTCTTCCGGGACCGTCCTGCCACAAACCGGTCCTCCAGCAAAGCGTACTGCTGGCACACCTGCTGGGCATAGTTGAGGAACTCCTCCCCCTCCGCCGTGATGATGACCCCCCGGTTGGATCGGTGGAACAGCTCAAAGCCAATCTCCTCCTCCAACTCCCTCACGGCGCTGGACAGGCTTGGCTGGGAGAGATACAGGTTTTTTGCGGCAGAATTGACAGAGCCGCTGTCCGCGATGGCAATGACATATTTCAGCTGCTGGAGCGTCATGGTACTCCCACCCTTCAAATATTTACTCTCGAATGAGATCCGCCAGGGTAAACTGCGCCAGATAGTCGGAAATCACTTTGTCCAATCCCTGCCAGATGGGAAGCGTACGGCAATCCTTGCTCCGGGGGCAAGTTCCCTGCCCCGGCTCCAGGCAGGCGACAGGGGCAAGCGGTCCCTCCATCCGCTCAATAATGGACTTTACACTGTACTCCTCCGGAGGCCTGTTCAGCCGGTAGCCGCCCCCTTTTCCCCGCAGTGCGTCAAGCAGACCGCCTTTGACAAGCTCTTTCACCACAATTTCCAGATATTTCTCTGAAATCTCCTGACGGGCAGCCACATCCTTCAGGGGCACGAATCCGTCGCTCTGATTCTCCGCAACATCTATCAGAAACCGCAGCGCATACCGGCCCTTTGTGGAAATCATCATAAAAATCCCTCCTAATTTATCCTATCATACCACAGGGTAAATAGGATTTCAAGAAATTTATTTAATCCTATTGACAAAGTAGGTATATAGGAATATACTCGGGACATAAACAGAGAAAGGGGATATTTCCCATGCGTTATAAGTTTGAGACCTTGCAGCTCCATGTGGGGCAGGAACAGCCCAACCCCGCCACCGACGCCCGGGCGGTGCCTATTTACCAAACCACCTCCTATGTCTTCCGGGACTCCGCCCACGCCGCTGCCCGGTTCGGTTTGGCGGACGCAGGGAACATCTACGGCCGGCTGACCAACTCCACCCAGGATGTGCTGGAGAAGCGGATTGCCGCCCTGGAAGGGGGCGTGGCGGCGCTGGCCACCGCCTCGGGCGCGGCGGCCATTACCTATACCATCCAGGCATTGGCCCAGGCGGGAGACCACATCGTGGCTCAAAAGACCATCTATGGCGGCAGCTACAACCTGCTGGCCCACACCCTGCCCCAGTTCGGGGTGAAAACCACCTTTGTGGATGCCCATAACCTGACGGAGCTGGAAAGCGCCATTCAGGTCAACACCAAGGCCATCTATCTGGAGACGCTGGGCAATCCCAACAGCGACATCCCCGACGTCGACGCCATTGCGGCCATCGCTCATAAGCACGGCCTGCCTCTGGTCATTGACAACACCTTCGGCACTCCCTACCTGATCCGGCCCATTGAGCATGGGGCGGACATCGTGGTCCACTCGGCCACCAAGTTCATCGGCGGCCACGGCACCACTCTGGGCGGCATCATCGTGGACAGCGGTAAATTTGACTGGAAGGCCAGCGGGAAGTATAAGTCCATCGCTGCCCCCAACACCAGCTACCACGGAGTCAGCTTCGCGGACGCCGCCGGCCCCGCCGCCTTCGTCACCTACATCCGGGCTATCCTCCTCCGAGACACCGGGGCGGCCATCTCCCCCTTCAACGCTTTCTTGCTTCTCCAGGGGGTGGAAACTCTGTCCCTGCGACTGGAGCGCCACGCCGAGAACACCAAAAAGGTGGTGGAGTTCCTCTCCAATCACCCCCAGGTAGAGAAGGTCAACCACCCCTCCTTGCCCGATCATCCCGACCACGCCCTGTATGAAAAGTACTTCCCCAACGGCGGCGCATCCATCTTCACCTTTGAGATCAAAGGCGGGCAAAAGGAAGCCCACAGGTTCATCGACAGCCTGGAAATCTTCTCCCTGCTGGCCAACGTGGCGGACGTGAAGTCCCTGGTGATCCATCCCGCTACCACCACCCACTCGCAGCTCTCCCCCAAAGAGCTGCTGGATCAGGGCATACGTCCCAACACCATCCGCCTGTCCATCGGCACGGAGCACATCGACGACATCATTGCTGACATGGAACAGGGCTTCGCTGCTGTGGCGCGGGGGTAAGGAAGGAGAGACCTGTGATGAAATCCGAATCCTTGCGCCACCGCGCCCCTGTGCGCTGGCTGACCGTGACCGCCGTATTTATGGCGATGAATATCGCCCTCAGCTCCTTTGGAATGCCGGTTCCGGGCGGGCACCTCTATCTGAATGACATCGTAATCTGTACCGCCGCCATCCTGCTGGACCCTGTCGGTGCCTTTGCGGTGGGCGGGCTCGGTGCTTTCCTGGGAGATCTGTTCTTCTACCCAGCGCCCATGTTTGTTTCCCTAGTCACCCACGGACTCCAGGCCGCTGTCATTTCCCTCTGTGCCCACAGCGTTCCCCAAAACCGCTTCGGCGGGGCGGTGCTGGGCGTGATCCTTGGGGCCGTTATCATGGTGGTGGGCTACTCCCTGGGTAGGGCCTTTGTATACAGCACGCCTGAGTATGCAATCTTAAAGCTGCCCTTCCAAATCCTGCAAGCCGCTGTGGGCACTGTCTGCGGCATCGTGATCTGTTTCCCTTGCCGCCTGACAAAAATCTGGGATCAGTGGTGCCAAACCGGCTCCGTTCAGAAAACTCTTTTTGCAAATGAAAGAAGGTCATAATATGTCCAATATCTACACATCCGCCGACCAGCTGATCGGCAAAACACCTCTACTGGAGCTGACCCATATTGAGGAGGAGGCGGGGCTGAAAGCCCGCATTCTGGCCAAGCTGGAGTATTTCAACCCCGCCGGGTCGGTGAAGGACCGCATTGCCAAGGCCATGATCGACGAGGCCGAGGCCAGCGGCAGGCTGAAGCCCGGCTCCGCCATCATCGAGCCCACCTCGGGCAACACCGGGATCGGGCTGGCCTCGGTGGCCGCCGCCCGGGGCTACCGCATCATCATCACCATGCCGGACACCATGAGTGTGGAGCGCCGCCAGCTGATGAAGGCCTACGGTGCGGAGCTGGTGCTCACCGAGGGGGCTAAGGGGATGAAGGGGGCCATCGCCAAGGCGGAGGAGCTGGCCCAGGAGATTCCCGACAGCTTCATTCCGGCAATTTGGGCAGACACCGATGGGCAGGTGGACATCTTTGTGGCCGGTGTGGGCACCGGCGGCACCATCACCGGCGTGGGACAGTACCTCAAGGAGCAGAACCCGGCGGTGAAGGTGGCGGCGGTGGAACCCAAGGACTCCCCCGTGCTCAGCGAGGACCGCTCTGGAAGCCACAAAATCCAGGGCATCGGCGCGGGCTTTGTCCCGGAGGTACTGGATACCGCCGTCTATGATGAGGTCATTCCTGTGTCCAACGATGACGCCTTTGCTGCCGGGCAGTTGATGGGCCGCAAAGAGGGTGTCTTGGTTGGCATCTCTTCCGGCGCCGCACTCCATGCGGCAATTGTGCTGGCCTTGCGGCCCGAGAATGAGGGCAAGACCATCGTGGCCCTGTTCCCGGACACCGGCGACCGCTACCTGTCCACACCGCTGTTTGCGGATTGAGTATAGAGCGAACACGCCGGTGAAGCCACCGGCAAGTTTCTGTTCGGAAAGGAAATTTATGATTTACGCAGACAACGCGGCCACCACGAAAATGAGCTGCACCGCGATAGATGCCATGTTGCCTTACATGAATGAACTCTACGGTAATCCCTCCAGTCTGTATGGGCTGGGCCAGCGGGCCAAGGAGGCTTTGGAGGAGGCCCGGGAGCGGATCGCAGCCTGTATTGGGGCCTCCCCCAAGGAGATTACCTTCACCTCCGGGGGCAGCGAGGCGGACAACCAGGCCATCCGCTCCGCCGCCCTGCTGGGTGCCCGGAAGGAGAAGCGCCACATCATCTCCACGGCCTTTGAACATCACGCCATCCTGCACACCTTAAAAAAGCTTGAGGGCGAGGGCTTTGAGGTGGAGCTGCTTCCTGTGGGAGAGCTGGGAACCATTACTGCCCAGCAGGTTGCGGAGGCCATCCGGGAGGACACCGCCCTGGTGACCATCATGTACGCCAACAACGAGATCGGCTCCGTCCTGCCCATCCCCGAAATCGGCGCGGTGTGCCGGGGGCGGGATGTCCTGTTCCATACCGATGCAGTACAGGCGGCAGGCCACCTGCCCATTGACGTAAAAGCACAGAACATCGACCTGCTGTCCCTCTCCGCCCACAAGTTCCACGGGCCCAAAGGGGCCGGGGTGCTATACGCCCGGCAGGGGATACCGCTGTCCAGCATCATTGAGGGCGGAGCCCAGGAGCGAGGCAAACGGGCAGGGACAGAGAACGTCCCGGCCATTGTGGGCATGGCGGCGGCTCTGGAGGAAGCCTGTGCACACATGGAGGAGAATACCACGAAGGTGTCCGCCCTGCGGGACAGACTGATTGCGGGGTTGTCGCAGATTCCCCACTCCGCCCTCAACGGCGATCCTGTGAGTCGGCTTCCCGGCAATGTGAACTTCTGCTTTGAGGGCATCGAGGGGGAGAGCCTGCTCCTGCTGCTGGACGACCGGGGCATCTGCGCCTCCTCCGGCTCTGCCTGTACCTCTGGCTCCCTGGACCCCAGCCACGTTCTGCTGGCCATCGGCCGGCCCCACGAGGCGGCCCACGGCTCCCTGCGGCTGTCTCTCTGTGAGGAAAACACCGAGGCTGACGTAGACGCTATTTTAAAGGCGGTCCCGGAAATCGTGGGCTATCTGCGCAATATGTCCCCGCTTTGGAAGGATAAGGTCAGTGGACAGAAAGAATTTGTCCTATGAGGAGGGTTTTGTTATGGCGCTTTACAGTGAAAAGGTAATGGACCACTTCCGGAATCCCCGGAATGTGGGTGTGATCGAGGACGCGGACGGGATTGGCGAGGTGGGAAACGCCGTCTGCGGGGACATTATGAAGATCTACCTCAAAATTGAGGACGGCATTGTGTCAAACGTGAAGTTTGAAACCTTCGGCTGCGGCTCCGCTATTGCCTCCAGTTCTATGGCAACCGAGCTAATCAAAGGCAAACCGCTCTCGGAAGTGCTGAAGCTCACCAACCAGGCCGTCACTGAGGCTCTGGGCGGCTTGCCCGCCCACAAGCTGCACTGCTCGGTTCTTGCAGAGGAGGCCATTCGGGCGGCAGTAAAGGACTATTATGACCGCCAGGGCATTGCCTGCGACCCGAAGGATTTTCCGGATTGCAACTTCTGCGAGAGCTGCCATGGGTAGGAAAGCATTATACATTGCCAGAGAGTGTATATTGAAAAGCTAACTATACTGTTTTTTCTGCATAGAAATCATGGTTGACTTGTGCAACATAGTGGCTCTCCATGGTCACAGGGGTGTTGTACAGCACCGTCAGCAGGTACTGCTTCATGTTCCGTACCTGGGTGGTGTTCTCCGGGGGCAGTCGAACACAAAGCGGATATGCTGCCCATCCGGCTTCAGCAGCCGGGACTTCACCACCGCTTGGGGAAGGTCGTTTCCCGCCGCCCGGACCGCCTCCTTCCTGGAGCAGACCGCCTCCACCATCTCGTCCAACTGCGGGACATCATACGGACGCTCCCTTGCGAAATCGTCATAGCAGATGTTTTCCCGAATCAGCTCCCGATAGCCGTCCATCTCCTTTTTGCTGACGGCATTTTTTCTCCCATGTTTCCTTCCCTTCGCTTCTTTCAGCCCAACATCCGGAGCGGGAGGGGTTGAAGGGAAAGGGAATGAATCTTTACTTAATGAGTCAGTTATTTGTTTTTCTTTATTTATTTGCGTTGGAAAAACCGGCGACGTGTTTCCCGTTTGCGTGGAAACCGTCGCCGGTTTTTTCGACAATGGCACTTGGGTCGGGTGCTCCCGAATGATGTACTCGTTGCCACTGAATTTTTCGGCCTTGTCGGTGGTCTGTGCACGCTGGATGTATCCGGCTTTCTCCAGCTCCACCACGGCGGTCCGGATGGCGTCCTTACCCTCCAAGCTGATCCGGGCCAGCCCGGAGAGGGTATAGTCCCATGTCTCCGGGAGGCTGAGCATGAGGGACAACAGACCCTTGGCCTTGAGGAAAAGGGTCTTGTCCCGCAGGCGGTAATTGATCATGACGGTGCAGTGATGCAGAACGCGGTCCAGGATAGCGGAGGCGAGATGAGTCTTGCCCACACCTGGCGGGCCGAGGAAGACTACATTCTCCCCATTCTCCAGAAAACGCATGGTGGCCAGCTCGTTGATTTGGCGCTTGTTTATGGAGGGTTGGAAGGAGAAATCGAAGTCGTCCAGGGTCTTCTGGATGGGGAAGCCGGACATCTGGATTTGTTTCTCATAGGCCCGTTTCCGCTTGGATTTGGCCTCCTCCGCGAAGATATGATCCAAAACATCCACAATGTTGAGATTTTCTGCCACAGCCCGCTCCAGGTAATTGTCCAGAATCTCCAGGGTGTTTTTCATCTTGAGGCTTTCCAGGTTTTCCCGCAGTCTGTCCATAGTAAATTCAGTCATACAGCACCACGTCATATCTGGACAAATCGGAGGGTTTCAAGGGAAAATCAATTACTTTTCCCTGCTCTAACAGAACATTTTCTGCGTCCATTGTCTGTTTTAATATGAGCCTTCTGTAGTGCTGCGGATTGACAACCATGTATTTTCTCTAATACGATATCCGGTGCAGAGCGATCTGCTGTACTCCGCCGGCACGGAGTACTGATTTCCGGCGTAGGAGATGAGGCAGTCTTTTTGTACCCGTCCAGCTATGTCGGTTTCGGTCCTGTTTATGTGTACTCCGGTCTTTGCGGTGATTCCGCATACCGCTTTGCTGTTCGCTGATCTATTTCGCCCTATTGGGAGTCTATCTTTTTTTCGCCTCCTCCGCCGCAAAACTACATTTTTTCCTTGGTGTTTTCTTTCATTTTATCACTGGCGCTGACACAGGAGAACCCCGGTGCACATTGAGGCCGGCTTCACTGTCATCCATGTCCGGCTTAGTTATTCTGAACGGTCAGCTTCAGTATGTCGGGCCGGGAATAGTGCCCTACACCGTCAAACTCCATCCGGCTCATGGGTACCGCGCTCATATCCAGGTCTGCATAGATAATGGCCTCTTTGTTCCAGACAGGCTCATTGACATAGTGTCCGTAAGGATCAATGACGCAGCTGCCTCCGATGCACACCTCGTCTTTCAACGCAGCAATCTCCTGGGGACAGTGAAGATCACTGGGATACATACTTTTTGTGATATATTGGTCCACGTTGACCACATAGCAGCGGCCCTCAATCGCGATGTGCTTGATCGTGTCCTGCCATTCCGGGTTGTCGTTCGTATTAGGAGCCAGGTAGATCGTGGTACCTTTCGCATAGAGCGCTGCGCGGGCAAGAGGCATATAGTTCTCCCAGCAGATTAGGCTCCCCATCACGCCCCAGGGCGTCTCCACTACTGGGAAGCTGCCCTCGTAGCCATCGCCCCAGATCACGCGCTCCGCGCCGGTGGGCTTCAGCTTCCGGTGCTTGGCCGCCAGGCTACCATCTGGAGCGAAAATCAGATTCGTGCAATAGAGGGTGGCATTGACCGCGTCCCGTTCCGTGATGCCGATACTTACATAAGCACCAGCTGCTTTCGCAGCTTCGCCCAGCCGTTCCGTTTCTGGGCCGGGAACGACCACAGAAGCGTCATAGTACCGTTTCCAGTCCGCCCTTCCGTCTTTGGTACGGGCACCGACCGTGAAACCAAAAGTCATGCCGTAGGGGTAGCAAGGGATGTAGGATTCCGGAAACACGATCAGCTCCGCACCATTGCTCCCAGCCTCATCAATGGCACAGACAGCAGTGTCCGTGGTAGCCGTCTTGTCGAACATGACAGGGCTGGACTGGACCAAGGCAATCCGGCAGGTATTTTTTTCGATGTCATTCATAAGAAATCCTCCAATCTTCTTGTAATCACAAAGCATTATCATGGATTTTCGATACTCCGTCTCTCCGTTCCTCCTCCTTTCTTTTGTCACCTCTGCCTAAATTTTTATCAAATCTGAGAGGTCGTATTTACAAAAATCATAGCACAAAGTATAATGAAAGAAAAATTGAAAGATTTGATTCGCTTTATCAGTATTTTTGATTAGGAGGATGTTATGGAACTGCGAAATCTTCTGACTTACAGCAAAGTGTGCGAGGCCATGAGCTTTTCAAAAGCGGCTGATCAGCTAGGCTACGCACAGTCCACCGTAACCACACAGATCGCACAGCTAGAGGAAGAACTAGGCGTCAAGCTGTTTGACCGTAATGGGAAGCGTATCCGACTAAATGCAAAGGGACAAGAGCTCCTACTCTACGCCAACCAGCTGCTTGCGTTGGTCAGCGAGACAAAGGCCAATGTGTCTGACACAAAAACACCCCGAGGCTCTCTGCGCATCGGGGTAATCGAATCTGTCGGCACCTTTTTCCTTCCCGATATTCTGGAAGATTATTTAACAAACTTTCCAGAGGTACATGTGCAGGTCTTGACTGCGACCACACGGGAAATCATGGAAATGCTGCGTCAAAATAAAATTGATCTCATGCTGACCCTGGACGAACAAGTCTATGATCCGGATTGGACCTGCGCCTGGAGCCGGAAGGAAGACATTGTTTTTCTATGCGCGCCTGAACACGCTTTTGCTGGACGGGCAGACCTTCCATTGGCAGAGCTTTTACAAGAAAACATGCTGTTGACTGAACGCCAGTGCAACTACCGGCATAGCTTCGAACACATATGCGATGGGTATCAAATGCGGCCTCGCTCCTCCCTTGAAATTGGCTGCACCAATACGATTTTACAATTTACAGAACATAACCTTGGTGTAACATTTTTGCCACGGCTTACCGTTCAGGCCAGCTTACAGGCAAAGCGGTTAGCTAATTTTTCAGTAAAAGAGGTATCTATACAGATGCTGATTCAATTGATTTACCGAAAAAGTATATGGTGTACGCCAGCAATGAAAGCATTTATCGAAAAAATAAGAAATACTCATAAAAATATGGAAGCATGACAGAACAATCATGCTTCCATCATAAATATTTCACAAAGAGCATATCTCCTAAAGATTTCCACTACCCACAAGAAATTGTAGAATTATCCATTAAAATACATATCATCAGCAGTGATGCAATAGAGCCTTACGGCCATTTTTTTTGCATTTTGCCGATTATTTTTCCACCTCAGGCTCCGGTTATCAAATGAACTGATAACTGTTATCAGCTCCAATATGGGTCCTGGTATATTTGAAACATCCATGTGATTTCCCGCACGAATTCTTTGGCGATTGGCGTTAATACATAATCTTCATGCTTGATCCAGCCAATTTCTGAATGGATATCGCAATCTTCCAGCACAAACGAACGAAGATGGGAGGGAGTCTCAATATTTCGGTATCCACGTTCGCAGTTTGAACTAACATAGAAAGCATCTGTATTTTCCAATGTATCATAAATGACCGCACGGGATCCGGTTATAATCCGATTCCGATTGTAAGGAATTTTCAAACGAGAAAAAATATCGGAATATGGCCCTGTATTAAGATTAGAATGGACAGCCATAGGATAATCGGCTAAAACTTCAGGGGCAATGGTATCCTGTTTCGAGTCCAATGTAAACAGAGGGCTTCCTTTCCCCACAAAAATGCACATATTTACAGTGGCGAGGGGCGTGAACTGAACTTTTTTTGCAAAAAACTGTCTGGTATAAAGTTGTTTGTAGCATTCCCACACACGAACAATCCCAATTTCCACCTGATGACTGGATACATAATCAATCGTTTCATCTCCAATCCCATCTAAATGATAGATATGAATTCCCAATGTTTTGTATCGCTGATACAGTTTGGCACAAATTGGAGCCACAAACCGGTATCCGTTGCTTGATACAGAAAATGTGACACGGCTCGTATCAGCTTGTTGTCTACATATATGCTCCAATTGTGTCATTTGTGCACAAATCGGTGTAATATAAGAAATAAAATCACGGCCAAAAGGGGTTGTCTGGATTCCTCGATTATTACGAACAAAGATTGCTTGTCCCAATTCTCCTTCCAAATTTTTAATGGAGGTGGACAATGTCGCCTGAGATAAAAAAAGATTGTTGGAGGCCTGGTTGATGGACCCTGTCTTGGCAATTTCCAAAACATATTTAAATTGCTCAAAAGTCATGCTGTTTCCCTCCTGTATCATAATAAGAGTTATAAAAATAATAGATTAACATATTCCGCTTGTCAAGGATTATACTCGATAGCAGCAGAGGTAATTGTTGTTTGTGATATAGGGGACAACGCTTACCAAAGCCAGCTGTCCCGATTCAAAATGATTGGCAGGTGATATTCGCTCAAACAAAAGTACAGCCGCTATAAAATTGATACAGAAGGAGAGAGAATAAGTATGATTGGAACATTAGATTGGGTCCTAGTTATCGGCTATATGCTGGCCATGGTCGGAGTCGGCCTCTATTTCAAAACAAATGACAGCATGAGCGACTTTGCCGTAGCGGATAAAAAGCTGGGCCTGTCCGTCATGACCGCCACCCTGCTGGCCACGGCGGTAGGCGGCGGGGCCCTGACCGGCAGTGTAGGAAACGCTTACATGAGCGGTTTGATTGAGGTCCCTAAGACTGTAATTCTGCTGGGAATCAACATTTTTATGGCACTATTTGTGGCAAAAAAGATGCGGAATATTGGCGGATTTACAGCGCCTGAAATGCTTGGCCGGGTATATGGAAAGAACTGCCAGGTCCTCGGCGGACTCTTTTGCGCAATCTACATGATGGGCACTGGCCCCGCAATGCAGTCTATCGCCCTGGGCACATGCATCCACCTGCTGCTGGGTGTCGACATGAAGCTTGGGATGATCATTGGTATGGCAATCATCCTGGCCTATACCCTCTCCAGCGGTATGTGGGGCGTAGCTATGACCGACTATGTTCAATTTGTCTTCTTAGCCGGCGGCATCGTTATAGCGGCAGGCATTATTTATTCCAACGTAGGCGGTTGGGAGGGCATCTCTCAGAGCGTACCCGCCTCCCATTTGGAAATCAATACCTCAGGCGCTCTGAAAATTCTGTGCGCCACCTCTCTTCCTGTTCTCATTGACGGCAACCGCTATGCTCGGTTTTTCTCCGCGAAAGATGGTAACACCGCTCGATTGAGCACTCTGATCGCTTCTATCCCCCAGAGTTTGCTGCTGGTGATGTCTATTGTGATGGGGTTGGCCGCCGTAAAACTTCTGCCCGCCGAAACCGGCAAGGATATGGTGTTTGCCACTCTGCTGATGACCTATCTGCCCGTTGGAATCAAAGGGCTCTGCGTCGCCGCGCTGATGGCCGCCATTATGTCCACCGCTGATTCCTATATGCTGTCTGGCGCGACCAATCTATCTGTGGATATTTACAAGACATACATAAATCCAAACGCCAGCGACCGTCAGATGCTCGTTGTGACAAAGGCCTCTGTGCTGATTGTTGGTCTGCTGGGCTTGGGCTTTGCGCTGCTGCTGCCCGACGTGATGTCTGTCTGGACACTCAGCTCCACCGCTTATGTAGGCGGCTGTCTGGCACCGATGCTGTGGGGAATCTTCTCTAAGGGCAAGAAATCCTATACCGCCGCTATGATCGCAATTATCGGCGGGGGCGCGCTGGCCCTCATCTGTGAGCTGAACGGTTTTGTTCTGTTCAATCTGCCTGCTATTGTATATGGGATTTTGTTCAGCGCTGTTCTCTTGTTTGCTATCACACCCTTCGCCAAGGATGCAAAGACCGTCAATATCCGGCAGTGACGCCGCTGATAATAGGAGGAATATCATGGACGCTTTTGTGTATGGAAGCATTGCTGTACTGTCCGGCTTTATCGTCTGGATGATTTATCAGTTTATTAAGGAATGGCCCAACTATTCCCGTAAGAAATCCAAATAACCAAATAGCCGGGAGAACTGCCCTGCTCCGTGTATGGTAGTTCTCTCAGGTTTGACAGGAGATTGATAATGATGCAGCCAATTATTCTGATGACAGGAGGCCTAGAGGATACCTCAAGAGGATTTCCTCAGCTACATGTCTATCAAAACTATGGAAATTGTATTATGCAAAATGACGGTATCCCCCTTGTCCCAGGCGGAAATGAAGTATCTTCTCTTGAACAGCTGGCTGATTTGTCCCAGGGCCTTTTTCTTACCGGTGGGGAAGATGTCGCACCGGAACGCTATGGTCAAAGCGATAGTGGCTTGTGCGGAAAAATAGATCCTTGGCGAGATCAGCTGGAATTGGCGCTATGTCAGCTTTTTGTACAGCGGAAAAAACCGATTATGGGAATCTGCCGGGGACTTCAAATTCTGAACACCTATTTTGGCGGTACGTTGATCCAAGACCTTGAGCATGATCGTGGATTTGTTCACCCTTATCATAGTGTTCACGATTTGACGACGGCGGAATGTTCCTGGCTTCGAAAAACTTTTGGAGCCGTGCTTCAGGTGAACAGCTATCATCATCAAGCGATTGATTGCTTGGGCGAAGGCTTAATTCCTGTCGCATTTTCTCACGATGGACAGATCGTAGAGGGTATCGAGCACCGGGAACTGCCTATTCTGGCAGTACAATGGCATCCGGAGCGTATGACCGGTCCAGATCGTTATGATATGGATGGGCCAGATATGGCGGCATATTTCTCCCATTTTTGCGAAATGTGCCGGGAGAGGAGTTTAATATGAATCGTATTTTTGAGCTGGAAGCGCAAAATCTTCAAGACACTTGGAGTATCCTGTATTTGTTTCTCTCTAAAGCACTGCTCCAGGCACATCCTGATGGCGAATCCGCTTTGCGGGCAGTTGTCCGGTGCTATGGGGGGTATATAGGAGCTTCTGAACGGGAGGAGCATCGGAAAGCTGGAAAGAAAATCAATCTGGCCAACTTCTATACATATCCTTGCACTCGCTTTTATGATCCGAGATTCTACGTTTATCAGCAGCAATTAAACGAACAAGTCGCTCTGTTTGACGTAATACGGTGTCCCTTTGCCCGGATGATGAAGCTGTGCAACGGAGAAGCCGAGGGCAAGGTGTTTTGCGAAGAGTATACCGCTGCGTGTATTGAGGCCTATACAGAAAAAATAGCTCAGGTCAACGTGTCTGAGGTGTTGACCGAACTGCGGGACACCCACTGCAGAATCGCGAGCTACTACCGCCCCGGGAATTTTGGAGCAGGGTGGCAGAAAGATTCTTTTAACTCCTTTGCGGAGGAGCCTATAACAGCAGAACTTCATCAGGAACTCAATCAGGCAAGCGTGATATGGCACCGGTCAGCCGAATATCTTGTGCAGGCGTTCAGCCGGTGCGAAGCAAATATTGGCTGGCCGGAAGAGGCACTGTCAGCCGGAATTGAGATGCTCGCCTCTTTCCTGAAGATGCGTGCCTCCAGTATGGAACAGCCGATGGATTTGGATTTCTTATCCAGAAATTGTGCGCTCAATGCCTCGGATCCAGAGGCGGTGCCCTTGTCTAAACAGCTATATCAGAAGCTTTTAGCCGTATTAAAATTATAAAGGGAGGCGGAGTATATGTATTCAGAACAGCAGATGGAGGTTATTCATCTTCAAGACAGTTATACAATCATGTACGCTCTGTTAGCCCGCCAGATTATAGAGGCTCTGGGAGAAGCCGGGGACAGTATCGTCCGGGAAGCAACCCGTCGCTATGGAAAGGACCGGGGAAGAAAACGCCGGCAAAAGCACCTTGATCTTAATGTAAAAATCAATATGCACAGCTTGTTCGCAGTATGCAGTGATCTTCCTTCCGACCCCAGGTTCCGGCGTGACAGACTGCTGCTTACGGAGGAGGAACGCAATTCTCATACACTGATTTGCCCTATGGCACAGGTATGGGAGGAATATGGCGCAAAGAAAATTGGAAGGATCTACTGCGAGGAGTTTCATCGAGCCTGTTATCAAGAATATGCCTATGGACTGACTCAGGTAAATCTCGCCAGAACACTTACCGAAGATGGAGACGGCTACTGTGATTTCCATGTTGTTCTCCGCAAGGCTAATGTTCCAAAGGAGCTAAAGCCGCAGTGCTTTTCGGAATTCGATCCCAACTATAAAAAGCCTGACATTTCTGGTGCGCCGGTAGATGGAAAAAGCGGCTTTTCGTCTCTGTGCAATCGCGTATATTATTACATGCTGGAGGTCCTGCTGGAGCGATGCCCGGAACAGGCGGTCAGTATCATGACGGATGCGCTGCACATCTGGGCCCAGGATACTGCAGAACGACTCCGGCAACAAGCGAAAGAATTAAATCAGCCGCTCGATATTTCATTTGCGGATCGCCACTTCCCATTGTACATGAATATTGATGAAGACACACTATGGCCGGAATATCCGAATTACGGAGCAAAAGAGCTGTTGAAGCAAGAGTTTTATAATCCGCTGTTCCAAAAATTAAATTTAAGCTGAAGTTTACTCCCAGAGAGGCAAATGATTTTCTGCCTCTCTGGGAATTTTCAAAACAATATTTTAGCAGAAACATTATGTGAGGACAATGCCTTGGGCCGTCTGCCGGATGCCCGGTATGCCGCCCTGGACGCGCAGTACGCCAAGGAGCAGGAGGCGCTTTCCAAAGAGATCACCGAGTTGGAGAAATCCGTCAAGGGCTACAACCAGGGCAAACGGTCTGCCGAGAAATTCATTGCCATGATTGACAAGTACCAGGATTTTGACACCATGAAGCAGCACAACATGACCTGTGGCGGGAACTGGCGGGCAGAGCAGGCATAAGGCATGCTCTGCCTAATCTATCCCTTTGATGCAGGTCTACGGAGCGTGGATTGCTTTCGTAGACTTTATACGATAAAATATGAACTAAGGTGAAAAATATGGACATCAAAAGAAAAAGAGAACTTTTAGACGCATGGAAAAATCGCCGCCCGGAAATGGGGGTTATTTCCATTCGCTGCAAAACCACGGGTGATTTGTTCCTGGGAATTTCCAAGGATACAAAAGCGGATTTTAATAGCAATCGCTTTAAGCTGTCCGCAAACGGCCATCCGAACAAGCAACTTCAGGAATTGTGGAATCGGTACGGCGAACCCAATTTCGAGTTTTCGGCTGCTAAAATTCTTGAATATGAAAGTACGACAGACGACTACACGGATGAATTGAAATTGCTGCTGGAGAGATGCCTTATGGAAACACCGCAGGCAAGGAGGATTTGGGGGTGAACGAGAAAATTGTCGTGTCCGCAGAAGGTTATGACCGCGTGGACGGCCGCAACGCCTACCGCTCCCACATCAAACGGATTACGCTGGGCGCTCCCGCCCTGGAAGAAAACCAGTCCATGCAGATTGCGGCGCAGTTGTGGACAGCGCAGGAGGATGGTACACTGAAGATGAGCGCCGAACTCCCCATCCATCAGGTGTTCGATTTGATGATCGTCCTCAGCCGCACACTGCTGTACTTTAAGGAGGCTTATCGCTTTCCTCTGCTATATGACCCTGACAACCCCACCATTGAGCGAATCGGATTGCAGGGAGACGCCCTTCCTGTGTCGATTTGTACAGAAAACCCGAATATCACGAAGGATATTCGAGACTTTTCCCAGGCGCTGAACGACCTGGGAGAACTGACCGGCGAACGTTTCAGGACGCTGGCCAGAATTGTTGAAGAATTGGAGTGTTATTGAAAATGGGGCAGAAATGGCTTCTGTCACCGGCCAGACAGTTGACAGAAGATGAAAAGTCCAGCGGTCAAACGGAACTGGCATCGTGGGGAAATGAAAATCTCCATTATTCTGCTGGAAGGTGATGCCGGTTCCGGCAAAACGCAGTTGGCAAAGGCGCTGTCCGCTGATTTTGGCCTCCCTTATACGAAAGTGACCTGCTTTGCGGATATGGATAAGTCCGATGTGTTGGGAGCAATCCTGCCGGTACTGCCGGAACAAGACGGCCAACAGAGCAGCATGGAGTACCAGTATTACCCCTCCGAAATTGTGCGGGCCTATGAGAACGGCTGGCTTTTGGAAATCCAGGAGCCAATGGTGATCCGGGACGCGGCGGTCTTGATGGCGCTCAACTCCGCATTGGAGCCGGATGGTAGTATAAACCTGCCCACCCGCATCGTCCACCGGCATCCGGATTTTATCGCTGTCATTACCACCAACCGAGGGTATAACGGATGCCGCCCGCTGTTTCCTTGAAAAAGACTGCCGACAGCGAGGGCCATGCCGACGGCTATTCAGAGATAACGCTTGAAACCCGTAGTGCCGATACCAGCGATGAAGGAAGCGGCGATTGCCGTTTGCAAGTTTTGTGAAGCCTGCGGTATTCCTACGCTGATCTATGGCGACACCGCTGACCGCTCCGCTTTGGAAAAGATGTCGATGTACGCCTACCTGGATTGGGCGGAACCTGCCTTGAACGACAAGTACGCAATCATGTCCATGCAGGGCATCAGCAACAACCGGGATGGTATGGCGCTCCGAGTGCTGTCTGAAAAGCTGCTAGGAGCGCCGCAGTCAACAAAGCTGCTAATTAGTCTCAGTGACGGCCAGCCGAAAGCCATGCCGGACTATTCCGGCAATTCGGCGGCAGAGGATATGAAGCAGATCATCAGAGAATATAACCGTAAGGGCGTGAGCTTCCTGGCTGCCGCCATCGGGCAGGATAAGAACGCAATCTGCCAGATTTACGGGCAGGAACGGTTTATCGACATCAGTGATCTTAAACAACTGCCCATACGTCTGGTTCAGATTATTGCCCGATATTTATAATCGGAAGGAGGTTAAAAAATGGATTGCATGAAGGTTGGAAAACTGATTCTGCAGCTTCGCACAGAAAAAGGACTAACGCAGAAACAGGTTGCTGACCAACTCAATATCAGCAATAAGACAGTCTCGAAATGGGAGTGCGGCTTGGGGTGTCCAGATGTGTCTCTGTGGGAAGACCTTGCCAATGTTCTGGGGGCGGATATTCTCAAGCTGCTCCAGGGGGAGTTGAAACCCAACCGGCCCGATGTAGGGAAGATAGACAGGATACAGTTTTACGTCTGCCCTTCCTGCGGAAATATCCTCACAAGCACAGGAACAGCCTCTATTGCCTGCTGTGGGCGGCAGTTGCAGCCTTTATGTCCAGCTACGGCTGACTACAGCCATGGCCCAAAAGTGGAAGAAATTGAGGACGAGTATTATGCCACTATAAGCCATGAAATGAGGCGAAATCATTATCTCTTGTTTGTTGCTTGTGTAAATGATGACCGCATTTGGCTTAACAGGCTATACCCGGAGCAAAACCCTGCCTTTCGCTTTCCCAATATGCGAAACGGAGCAAGCCTCTACCTATACTGTACAAAGCATGGACTGGTAAAATATAAGGTCAATGCTCTGCTGAGTAGATCGTGATTGCACCAGAGGAAAGGCAGGAACTTCTATGGATAGTAATTGCTTCAAGTGGATATTGTGCCCGGTATGTAAAAGCAAAGCGAGAATTAAAGTAAAAGTGATACAGAACTCCGTAATTTTCCACTGTTTTGTCCGAAATGCAAAGCTGAAATCTTGATTAATATGAACCAATTTAATGTTACCATTATCAAAGAGCCAGACGCATAGACGCAGAACCGAGAACACGCAAATGAAAACGTGGTTATCGGCTCTGCAATTTCCCGAAAGATACGGTGACCATTAGATGGCAATCGGTGAACGTATTCGCTTTTTCCGCAATAAGAAAGGTGTCACACAAAAGTTTCTCGGTCAGGTGGTGGGGTTCCCCGAACGCTCCGCTGATGTCCGGCTGGCGCAATATGAGACTGGAGCGAGAACGCCAAAGGCTGATTTGACCGCTTCACTAGTCAATGCCTTGAGTGTGTCACCGCTGGCGCTTTCTGTACCAGATATTGATTCCTTCCTCGGCTTGATGCACACTTTGTTTACCTTGGAGGACAGGTATGGCCTTACCATTGATGAACTGGATGGGGAGGTCTGCCTGCGAGTCAATGTGCGCCACAACAAAGACGCCGCCCGCCTGCACGAAATGCTCTGCTCCTGGCGTTAGGCCGCTGCCATGCTCAAAGCCGGGGAGATCAGCCAAGAGGACTATGATCGTTGGCGTTACCGCTACCCAGAATTTGACACCAACCAACGGACTGCTATAGTCATATCCCAAAAACTTAGCGATGACCTAATTGAATAGCTAAAACAATAGTGCTTATATGGGAGGAACTTTTATGGCCACATATAAAGAGATACAGTCTTATGTGAAAGAGAAATATGGTTTTCTGCCAAAGACGTGTTGGATTGCCCACATGAAGGAAGTCTGTGGTATCCCTGTGAAGAATTCTCCTAACAGAATTTCACCTGATAATCGAGAGGAACCTTGTCCACCAAAGAAAATGGAATATATCAAAGATGCGTTTGCCTATTTTGGTATGATATAGGAATACAAAAAGAGCTAACTGGCCCAAACAAAACCAGTTAGCTCTTTTCTTGTGAATAATGAAAAAATGTTGCCAAATTGTTGCCACAGAGGGGTCTAAGCCTTGAAAAATCCAGTCATATCAAGGCTTTCCGGTTCCGCGAAATCACTCCCACTCAATTGTCCCGGTCGGTTTGGTGGTTAAATCAAAGAGCACCCGATTGACTCCCTTGACCTCGCTGGTCATTCGGGCGGTGATATGCTGGAGCAGATCAAAGGGCACGTTTTCCACCGTGGCGGTCATAGCGTCCACAGTGTTGACGGCCCGGATGATGACACACCATTCGTCAGTGCGCTGGTTATCCCGGACGCCCACCGACTTTAGGTCAGGGATGGCGGTGAAGTACTGCCACACTTTACCTTCCAAGCCGTGTTTGGCAAACTCTTCCCGCAGGATGGCATCGGACTCCCGCACTGCCTCCAGACGATCTCGGGTGATGGCTCCCAGGCACCGCACCCCCAGACCGGGACCTGGGAAGGGCTGGCGGTAGACCATGGAGTCCGGCAGCCCCAGCGCTTTGCCGCAGGCGCGGACTTCATCCTTAAACAGCATCTTCAAAGGCTCTACCAGCTCAAAGTCCAGGTCATCGGGCAAGCCGCCTACGTTGTGATGGCTTTTAACAGCTTTCACGGTCTTGGTGCCGCTCTCAATGATGTCGGGATAGATGGTCCCCTGTCCTAAGAACTTGATTCCATCCAGTTTGCGGGCTTCCTCCTCGAAGACTCGGATAAACTCCGCACCAATGATTTTCCGTTTCTGTTCCGGGTTGGACACCCCGGCAAGTTTATCCAAGAAACGGTCCACCGCGTCCACATAGATCAGGTTGGCGTCCATCTCATCCCGGAATACCTTCACCACTTGTTCCGGTTCGCCCTTGCGCAGCAGACCGTGGTTGACATGGACACAGGTGAGCTGTTTGCCAATAGCTTGAATGAGCAAGGCGGCTACCACCGAAGAGTCCACCCCTCCAGACAGGGCCAGCAACACCTTCTTATCGCCCACCTGACGGCGAATCAGCTCTACCTGGTCGGCAATAAAATTGTCCATATTCCAGTTGGCTTCGGCGCCGCAGATAGTGAAAATAAAGTTTTGCAGCGCGGTCTGACGCTCCTGAGCATTGGCGGGCCAAGGGGCATCTCCCCGGTGGTCCACCAGCAGGGCTGGGATGTCGCAGTCATAAATTTCTTGGGCCACGTCGATCTCCATACCATCCACCACCCGGTTGGGACCGCCGTTGAGAATGATGCCCTTCACGTTGGGCAGAGCCTTCAGCTCCGCCAGGGTAATGTCATGGGGATGAATCTCGGAATAGACCCCCAAGGTGCGGATCTCCCGGGCGATCTTGGGATTTTCCTCGCTGCCCAGGTCCAGTACAACAATCATGTCCTGTTTCATTGGCGTTTCCTCCTGCAAAATAGTACAACTTCCCCCATATTCTACCACAAAGCGGGGCGAATACGCAAGGCTTTTTATACCGCTTGGAAGGGGAATGACGTTTGTTTGTACAAGCAGCCGTGGTCCATTCAACTTATCTCCCAACCATATTCAGTCTCAGTCCGGAAAATACTCCTTCACAAAGTCCACCTCTTTCACCTGGAAAGTCTTTCCGTTGAGGTGCTCCAGAGGACCGGCAGGGGTGGTAAAGCGGAAGGTAAGCTTGTAGGAATACAGAGCCTGTCCGTGACGGCCGTATCTGCGGTTTTCCCGCTCTTTGCCGTACTTGCCATCCCCGATGAGGGGATGGCCGGCAGCGGCGAACTGGGCCCGAATCTGGTGGGTTCGACCAGTAATCAAGTCGCATTCCACCAGGGACAGGCCGTTTTTCACCGCTAAGGTTTGATAGGAAGTGACGGCGGTCTTGGCCCCCGGTTCCGGTTTTTTCCGGACGTAGACCTGTTTTTTTACCTCGTCCTTAACGATATATCCCTCTAATTTTCCCTCCGGCGGGGACATCCGGCCTTGAATTACGCACAGATAGAGCTTGGTCAGCTCCCGGTCCTTAATCTTCTGGTTCATCACCCGCAAGCCCTCGGCGGTCTTGGCGGCGATGACGATGCCCCCGGTGTTTCGGTCGATGCGGTTGCACAGAGCGGGGGGGAAGGACTCCTCCCGATAGGGGGACCACTCTTTTTTCTGATATAGGTATGCTTGGATGTGAGTGAGGAGGGTGTTTACCCGCTCATTCTCGTCGGGGTGAACCACTAGACCGGGGCGTTTGTCCACCAGCAGGATGTGTTCATCTTCATAGAGAATATCCAGTTTGGGCTGGTAAAGGGACAAAAAGGCGTTTTCCGGGGTGGGCTTGTGAAAAAACTCGTCGTTGATGTACAGCTGAAGCACATCCCCCACATTTAGGCGCACATCCCGCTTGCTCCCTTTACCGTTCACCTTCACCCGTTTGAGCCGGATGTACTTTTGGGCCAGCGGCGCGGGGAGCAAAGGCAGCGTTTTAGCCAGCCAGCGGTCCAGCCGCTGCCCGGCATCATGTTTACCGATGATAAATTCTTTCATAGGACCTCCCTTTTCCACGCTTTACGGGAAGACAGAAAAGATTTTTCCATGCCCTGATGGGCGAAGGAGGGGAAGAAAAGAGTGGGCAAGGGATATTTCACCATATTCCGCCCCCGGTGTCAATAAAATTCGTGGAGAAATTTATGAAAAGTATTTGACATTTTGAAGAAAGTTCTTTATAATATCCTGCGTACCATTCTGCGAGTATGGGGGAGCGCTCCCCCGGGGAGGGACGTCATGCGTCTGGACCTGCGCGATATCATCCATATCCCGGACGCAAGCAAGGCGTTTCACTTTCAGCTGGATCTGTCCGGCCAGGAGTTCTATGGGAGGAAGCCCATTGCCCATCCTGTCGAGGTTGAGGGCAGCGTGACCAATCACGCAGGTGCCCTGGTGCTGGAAGGGACAGCCCGTTCTGTGCTGGAGCTGGCCTGCGACCGCTGCGGGAAGGAATTTTCCCGGGAAAAGGCGGTTGTGCTGGACAGCCTGGTGGCCCAGGAACTGGAGGATGAGGAGAACGACGACATCCTTCTTCTGGACGGCGCGGAGCTGGACCTGGACGAAGCGGTCAGTACAGCTTTCATTCTCGCGATGGATACCAAAAACCTTTGCTCAGACGACTGCAAGGGGCTGTGCGCCAAGTGCGGAGCTGACCTAAATCTCAGCCCCTGCGGGTGCAGACCTGATGTCGATCCAAGACTGGCGGCCCTTGCGCAGCTGTTGGATAAGGATGCTGAGTGAGAACGCAAAGTGCCCTGACCGGCACAGCCGAAGGAGGTGTCACCCATGGCGGTCCCCAAGGGAAAAGTATCCAAGGCCCGGCGCGATAAGCGGCGCAGCTCCCACTGGAAGCTGGAAACTCCCGGTATCGTGACTTGCCCCAAGTGCGGGGCTTACCGGCTGCCTCACCGTATGTGCAAGAATTGCCTGACCTATAACGGCCGTTCCTTCGGCCAGGTTGAGGCCCAGCAGTAACAGAATTTGGAAAACGCCCTCCGGCTTGCCGGAGGGCGTTCAGCTCATTCAAAAACTCTCCGCAGGGGCTTGTGCCCACAGGCGCGAATAGATTACAATCATTTTTCCGACGGCATGTACGCCAGGAAAATACAACCTCGCCGCCGCAGAATTTGTTCTTCTTCGGCGGCGAGGTTTATTCTTAAAACTGATACATAAGCAGATACTGAGTCTCATAGTCCGGCGTGTGGGCGTTGATGCTCACCGTGTTGTCATCCTCCCAGCCGATGCCCTCTTCCTGGAGATGTTCAAAACCCTCCCGGTCGAACGCGATGAAAGTGCCCAACTTCAGATCAATCACACCCAGTTGGGCCACGCCAAGGCTGGCGATATCTTGGGGAGCGGCGTGGTAATACAGCAATTTGTCCTGGGAAGGACTGATCATAAAGTCGTCTCCGTGTTGAAAGGAGAAGCCCTCCACAGCGGTCCTCTCCCCGGAGCTGAGGTCGATCACCTGAACCTGTCCGTCCAGGCCGATCAGGACACAGCGGGAACCAAACAGCATAGCGCCATAGGGCTCCTCATCAAACCAGCGGTAGTAGGGGGCATTGTTTAGAGTTTTAACCAACTGTTTAGAAATGAGATGGAAGGAGTAGCAGGTCACACTCTGATAGAGACCTTCTGCGTCTTTGGTGTACTCGGTGAGAATCAGCGTTTCGCTGTCCATAAAATTGGCGGTAACCTCCCCATCCAGTCCAGTCACCTCATCCAGTGAGGTGAGTGTCTTGGCCTCCAGGTCACACAGCCATTCCTGCTGTCCGTTCGGCCCCTCCCCACAGGAGATCAGCACCCGGCGCATATCCTCTGACCAGAGGTATGAATAAGCGTGTTCCAGCTCCGATGCCCCGGTCTCCGACAGAATGTCCTCCATTTCGCCGGTGTCCAGATGATAGAGAACCGGATATTCGGTGTACTCCATCTGCCGCCCCTGAGCCAGATTCAAGATTACCACGTCAGTCCGGCCGGAGATCGGCTGGATATACCACTCATCCTCCGGCATCATCTCAATGCCAAGAGGGTTGCCCTTGGTAACAAACAGCTGGCTGTCCCGGACGAACCAATAGAGCTCGCCCTGGTAGCGGATACCGTCATAGGAGATCGCAACCGTGTTGGTGTTCAATTCCACTTCAATGGGGACCAGTTCATTCTCTTTGACTTCCCAGAACTTGGAATCCAAAAGAGTCCTGTTGTCGCCGCTCCAAGTCAGGTCATAGAATAAGCTGCCGGAGTGGCCGTAGTAGCGGTCCATTTTGACGTATTGGGCCTTGACCAGCGCTCCGATTTCCGTTTGGCTGATGTCAGGATCCTTCGCTGTGACGCTGCTGCTGGGCACCTGTTCCCGCTCCTCCATATGGAAGAAGGACAGCATAGCGGTGCGAAGGTCCGGACTGGCCGCCAGGGCTGCCGTGAACAGGCAGGCAGCGGCCAGTGCCGCCGCCAACAGTCCGTTCACCACCCGGCGGACCGGAATATACTTCTTTTTTTCATTTGTTTGCTTCATAATACGCTCCTTCAGCTTCGGGTCAGGAAGAATTTTATCCATTCCCCTGCGATAGTCGTTTATATTCAATGGGATCCCTCCAATTCCAATTTCAGCAGCTCACGTCCCCGTTTCAGCCGCATCTTTACCGCCGACGGTCCCAGCTTCAAAATCTCGGCAATCTCTGCCACGGAGTACCCCTCATAGTAGTGGAGGTGAATGGGGAGCCTGTATTGTTCCGGCAGAGACATCACCGAGGCCAGAGCCTCCTGCTCCTCCGGGGCGGCGGCAGGAATGGTGTCCTCCAGTTCCGTTACCCGCTTTCGCCAAAACCCCCGCAGCTGGTCCCGGCACAGATTGGCCGTCACCTGGAGGAGCCAGCGCCGCCGGTGGTTCTCATCCGCAAAGGTGGGGGCACGGCAGAGCAGACGGAGAAAGACTTCCTGGGTTATATCTTCTGCATCGGCATACCGGCCCAGATACACCATGGCCAGGCGGTAGACCGCCGGGCTGTAAGCGTTGTAATCTTCCTCCAGGCGATGTTCGTAAACCGTTTGATTCATTGTCCGACCTCCTTTCACCGGTAAAACGATTTTGGGCAGAGAAAAGTCACAAAATGGCAAGCAATTTTTTGTCCTCTCTGATTTTCCCATACAGCAGGAAAAAAGGGAAGCGGAACGATGGATTTTGACGGGGAATACAGGACAAAGGGACAATTTTGATGGAAAAGTGACGAAGAGGCTCTGGCGGTGTCAAAGGCGTATTTTGTAAGAAAACAGGGGGAAAATCTTAAAAAAATTTGGATTCCCGAAGCAAAATGGAAAAAGCGGCGTAAAATCCAAAATATCAGCCGTAAATTTCGGTAATAATTGCGGTAATATTTGTGCAAATATCCATTGACGAAACTGGGATAAATCTGGTATGCTTAACGCACATCCTAAAAATAGGGCGGAGGTACGCGATATGTATAGTCAGGAAGCTGTCGTGAACAACCAGGTTGGTCTGCACGCCAGACCTGCCACCTTTTTCATCCAGAAGGCAAATGAGTTCAAGAGTTCCATCTGGGTGGAGAAGGAGGAACGCAAGGTCAACGCGAAGAGCTTACTGGGCGTTCTGTCTTTGGGCATTGTAAAGGGCACCCCCATCAAGCTGATCGCCGACGGTCCCGATGAGAAGGAAGCGGTTGAGGCGCTGTACAAGATGATCTCTTCCGATTTCTCTGAGTAAACCCCCAATCATGAAAGGCGCCGCATCGCGGCGCCTTTTTTGATGTTTCCCAGGAAAGGAGAGAGGGCCATGACCTTTGACGAATTGAAAGAGAAGGCCCACAGCCTGCCGCTGAAGCCAGGGGTCTATATTATGCAGGACGCCCAGAGCACCGTCATCTATGTGGGCAAGGCAAAGGCACTGAAAAACCGAGTAAGTCAATATTTTCAGGACTCCGCCTCCCACACAGAGAAAACCCGAACCATGGTGTCGCAAATCGACCACTTTGACGTCATTATTGCCGACAGTGAGTTTGAGGCCTTGGTGCTGGAGTGTTCCCTGATCAAGCGCCACCAGCCCCGATACAACATTTTGCTGAAAGACAGCAAGGGCTATCCCTATATCCGCCTGTCCAACGAGGCATACCCCAGGTTCACTCTGGCCGCGAAGGCGGCGGAGGACGGCGCCCGGTACTTTGGCCCCTATGCCAGCCGACACAGCACCCAAGGCATCCTCGACGCCCTGCGGTCTGCCCTGCGTCTGCCCTCCTGCGGAAAGAAGTTTCCGCGGGACATTGGAAAAGAGCGGCCCTGTCTCAATTTCCACATGGGCAAGTGCGACGGCTACTGTCGGGGTGACGAGTGGAAAGAGCAACACGACCAGGCCATTGTCCAGGCGGTCTCCTTGCTGGAGGGCCGATTCAAGGACGTGCAGAAGGACTTAACCCAGGAGATGGAGCGGGCAGCGGAGGAGCTGCGCTTCGAGCAGGCTGCCCAACTCCGAGACCGGCTCCGGGCCATCGAGCTGTTAGGCAAGCGGCAGAAGGTGATCGCCGCCTCGCTGGCAGACACCGATGTTACCGGATTCTTTCGAGGGGCGGCGAAAAGCTGCTTTGTAGTTCTCCACTATGTGGAGGGCGAGCTGGCCGCCAAGGACTTCGACCTGCTGGAGACCCCCATGGAAGAGGAGGAGGGGGCGGTGCTGTCCTCCCTGCTGCGGGAGTACTATGTGGGCCGCACCCGTCTTCCCAAGCAAATTTTAGTTCCCTGCGAGCTGCCCGACCAAGTGCCCTTGATGCGGATGCTGTCGGAACAGGTGGGCGGTCGGGTGGAGCTGGTCACTCCCCAGCGAGGAGCCAAAATGGACCTGATTAAGCTGGCCAATCAGAATGCCCAGGAGGAGGTGGAACGGGCCACCACCCACGAAGAGCGGCGCAATAAGCTGCTGGAGGCCCTGGGGAAGATGCTCAGTCTGGACAGTCCCCCAAAACGTATGGAGTCCTTTGACATCTCCAACACCGGGGCCAGCGATATTGTGGCCTCTATGGTAGTCTATGTGGACGGCAAGCCCCTAAAGCGGGACTACCGCCGCTTCAAGCTGAAAAACATGGAGGGCCCCGACGACTACGCCTCTATGGAACAGGTGCTCACCCGGCGGTTCCGCCGGTATCTGGATGGGGATGAGAAATTTTCGGACAAGCCTGATCTGCTCCTTATCGACGGCGGGCAGGAGCATGTGAAGGTGGCAGCCCGGGTGCTGGAGAGCATGAATTTGGATATTCCTGCCTACGGCATGGTGAAGGACGACCGCCACCGCACGCGGGCTCTGGTCCACCCCGACGGACGGGAAATTGGCATCCAGTCCATCCCAGCGGTGTTTGCCTTGATCGGACAGATCCAGGAGGAGACCCACCGCTTCGCCATCGAATACCATCGCCAACTCCAGACGGGACACGTAAAAACTTCCGTTCTGGATAAAATACCTGGAGTGGGGGAGAAGCGCCGGCAGCAGATGCTGAAGCACTTTAAAACCGTTAAGGCGATCAAGGGAGCCTCCTTGGAGCAACTACAGGAGGTTGTCCCGAAAAATACCGCCCAGGCGGTGTTCGACTATTTTCACAAAGAGGAATAAGACGGCCGATGAAACGCTTGGACCGGTTTCCCGCCGGCAGGGCAAAGAAACCGGGGAACAGTTAAAATGGTAGATTTTAGCGAGTTGTTTTGCTCTTTTACCCTTCGTGTTGATAAAGGTCATAAACTTTTCTTTTTTCCAAAATGACTGAATGGGCAGTTATTTATTATGAGCAATTTCCAGATCAACTGAAAGTTAGAATAGTGCAACAATCGTTTGCTTCAAGCTGAGATTCGTGAAATTGTCAGTGTCCCAGTTCCATCAACACGAAAGGTAAAAGGGACAGTTATTTGGATGTGAGGTGAGGACGGTGGAAGAACAGGAACGAATGCTCCGACTCTGGTTTGAAATGTGGCTTCAAAGGGCCGATCTCGGCATTGTGGATATTTTTTCCTCAGATGCCATCTATATTGAGAGCTGGGGGCCGGAATACCGCGGGGTCGAGCAAATCAAGTATTGGTTTGAGGAGTGGAACACCCGGGGCAGGGTGCTCCAATGGGACATCAAACAGTTTTTCCACAAGGAGGGCCAGACTGTAGTGGAATGGTATTTTAAAAATACCATGAACAATGGAACGGTAGAGGCATTTGACGGGATGTCTTTGGTCCAGTGGGACCCAGAAGGAAAAATTTGTTTTCTTAAGGAATTTGGCTGCAATGAGAACCGCTATGACCCATATGAAGGTGGCCCGATTCCCCGGTTTCAAGGCGGAGGAGCTGCGTGGTTTTAAGACCTGCATTCGTAACGGGGGGATGTGGGATGGGTGAGGATTTCTCTCGCCAAACAATGGAATTTTCCGCCGCAATCCGTCCGGATTGCAAGGGGAGTTGATGCCGTATGGCGGGAAAAAGACCGTCCAATCAGCGGTTAACGGTTGTAAATACAGGTTTTTAACATTCCGCAGGAAAGGAAGAGCATCATGCGTATTATTTCAGGCATAGCCAGGGGCCGAAAGCTAAAGGACCTCCAGGGGACGGATACCCGGCCCACCACCGACAAAGTGAAGGAAGCCCTGTTCAATATTATCCAGTTTGAACTGGAGGGCCGGCGGGTACTGGACCTCTTTGCCGGCACTGGCCAGCTTGGGCTGGAGGCCCTGTCCCGAGGAGCGGAGCACAGTACCTTTGTGGACCGCCGCCGGGAGGCTGCTGCCTTGGTACAGGAGAATGTGAAGCTATGTCGCTTTGAGGATCGGGCGCGGGTGGTACAGGGGGAGGCCCAGGCCTTTCTGACCTCCTGTGTTCGGGGAGAGCGGTTTGACATTATATTTTTAGATCCGCCTTACCATACAAATTTGTTGGAAAACTGTATAGAGAAGATTACAAGGTTTGACATTTTGCGGGAACATGGTATAATAGTGTGCGAAAGCAGGGCGGAGTGGACCCTTCCCCCGCTGGAGTCCCCCTATGAAGCGGGGCGTGAGTACCGGTACGGGCAGATCAAGCTGACTGTCTGCCGCCGGACCGGGAGTGTGATTGGATGAGTGTGGCCATTTATCCGGGCAGTTTTGACCCGGTGACCCTGGGGCATTTGAACATTATCAAGCGGGCGGCCGCCTGTTTTGATAAGATGATTGTGTGCGTCATGGTCAATTCCAAAAAGACAGGGATGTTCACGCCGGAGGAGCGGGTGGAGCTGCTGCGGCGGTCCACTGAGCGCTTCCACAATGTGGAGGTGGACTTCTCCGACGAACTGCTGGCGGCGTATGCCAAGCGGCGGCGGGCTCATGTGGTGGTCAAAGGCCTGCGGGCGGTATCTGATTTCGAGCAGGAGGTCCAGATGGCGGTGATTAACCGCAAGCTGAACCCAAAACTGGAGACTATGTTTTTGGCCTCCAGCGAAAAATACACCTATCTCAGTTCCACCATTGTCAAGGAGATGGCCAGATATGGAGCCAATCTGGCGGACTTTGTGCCCAGGGAAATCGTAGATGATGTGAACCGGCGCATGCGAGAAATGGAAGGAAAGGAAGGCTGACCGATGGCAAGCGGAGTAGAAGAACTTTTGGACATGCTCTTTGAGATGATCGACGAGGCGAAGAACGCCCCCTTTGCCAATGACAAGTGCATCATCGAGCGGGACCGGGCCTTGGACTTAATTGACGATATCCGCAGCCAGTTCCCGATGGAGCTGACCGAGGCCCGCAAGATGATGGCCCGCCGGGCGGAGATGGAGCAGGAGGCCAAGCGCAAGGCGGATTCCATTGTCCGGACGGCCCAGGACCAAGCCAAACAGATGTTGGCGTCCGATACAGTAGCACTCCAGGCCCGGCAGCGGGCCAACGAGCTGATGCGCCAGGCCGAGGAGCGCAGCCGAGAGCTGAAGCGCTCCGCCAACGAGTACTGCGAAGACGCCCTGCGCCGTACCGAGGAGGCTGTGTCAGAGGCGTATAATGAAATCAAGCAGTCCCGAGCCCGTTTCCGGGCCGCAGCCGCAGCTGCCTCCTCCCAAAAGCCCGCTGCCCCCAATGCCAGACCCGTCTATGATGCGGCAACGGATAAAAATTGAACACGAAACCCTAACCACCTAAGCCGCTCCCTTCGGAGCGGCTTTTGTGCTGGTCACAAATCTCCGGCTGGCGCATAGGATAAAACAGCCGGCAACGGTCAGATTAACAGGGAGGGGAGGCGTTTGCATGGGTATCGTGGTGGTACGTTCCCCCCGGTGCCTGCGAGGACTGCTGCGCAGGATCTTTAAGGTGAAATAGGGCGCTGTGATCCCCGTACAAGGCGGGGATTCCAAAGAAAACAGGACATACCGTCATACTTAAGAGCTCCCGGGCATATAGTGTCAACAAAGCCAGGCTGACATTATGACAAAAGGGAGAGGACACCATGGAACTGGAATTTGACCGCGATACCATTATCAGCTACAAGACCGTGGCGCAGATGACGCTGTGTCAGGAGGAGACTCAAGAGAGCATCGTCCCAGACGCCTGCCCAGATATTCTGCGCATTGTGGATGTCTGTGGCCAGGCCACCCTCAGCGGAAAACAGGCCAAAGAGGGGATGGCTCAGGTGACCGGGATGGTGCGGGCCTGCATTCTCTATCAGCCGGAGGGCGGCAGCGGACTGCGGCGGATTGAGGTAGGGCTGCCCTTTACCTGCCAGGCGGAGGCGCCCGGCCTGACTGAAGCGGGAACGGTGCTGGCCAGTCCGCGGCTGCGCCGGGCGGAGGCCAGGGCGCTCAACCCCAGAAAGGTGCTGCTCCGGGTGGACTTGGCGGTGGATATTATAGCCTGCCAGCCGGTGGAGCAGCCCATCTGCTGCGGGGTAGCCAACCCGGAGGAACACAATGTCTGTCAGCGTCAATATCAGGGGGAGCACTATCAGCTGTGTGCCGTACAAGAGAAGCCATTTTCCTTCTCAGACCAGGTGCGGCTCCAGTCCAGCTCCGGGGAGACCCCCAGCCTGCTGGCGGCCCGGGCTCAGCCGGTGTGTACAGAGAGCAAGCTGATTGGGGCCAAGCTGATTTTCAAAGGAATGGTAGAACTGGATCTCCTGCTGCAAGAGCCAGGGGGCGGGCTGTCTGCCAGCCATGAGTCCATGCCCTTTTCCCAGATTATTGAAGTTCCGCAGGCCGGGGAAGAGGGGGACTGTCAGGTGGAAATTGAGGTAGCCGCCTTTCGCTGTGAACCGGCCCCGGGGGACGACCGGGAACTGGAGATCTCGCTGGAGCTGCTGGCACAGGCTCAGGTGCGTTGCCACCGGCCGTTGACGTTACTCCAAGACCTGTACAGCACCAGCCACCTCATGGAAGCGGAGCGGGAGAATCAGTCCCTATGCCGTTTGGGGGAACAGTCGGTGCGCCCCCAGGCGGTACGGGAGCTGCTGGAGACCGGAGAGATGGTTCGCTCCATTGTAGATGCTCGGCTTGCCTTGGGACAGGTGACCCAAAATCGGGAAGGGAATGAGCTGGTCCTAACCGCAGATGTCTGGATTACCGTCCTCTACCTGGATGAAAACGAGCTGGTCCAGTGTATTCAGCGGTCCCTCCCGGTGACTTGCCGTTTGGATTGCGCAGAGAAGGCCAGGTGCTCCTGCTTCTGCATCTGTCCCGGGGAAGTCTTTGCAGCCCCTGCTGCTGGCGGAGTGGAGGTGCGCTTTACCGTAGAGTTCCACTGCTTGACCACCGAAACAGCAGCCATTCCTGCGGTGACCTCTGCCCGGCTGGGCGAGGCCCGGGGAGTCGGGGAGGAGGTCCGGCCCTCTGTGGTTCTGCGTCTGCCCGCGCCTGGGGAGGAGCTGTGGGACATTGCGAAGGCCCATGGTACTACCATGGAACAGATTCTTCAAGCTAACGAACTGGAAGCGGATATTCTGCCGGCTGGCCGGATGCTTCTGATTCCCAGTACCAGATAGCGTCAGATTGATCTCGAATATTCCCAAAAGGGCCATGCGGGAGCGGCAGATGCCGTTCCTGCATGGTCCTTTCATACGGTATAAACCGGGCGGCGCATGTCTTATCCATGCGCCGCCCGGTCTGTTTTTACATAGCCAGCAGTTCCAGCTTTTCTCCATCGGAGATGGCTTTGAGCTGGGACACCGGGTTCTGATATCCCTCAATGAGCCGGACAGCAATGGCGTCCTCCAGCTCCTTCTGGATAAGACGGCGCAGGTTTCGGGCGCCGTATGTGGCGGAGTAGGACTTTTGCACCAGATAGTCCAAAAGGGTTTCATCCCAAGTGAAGTTGATATCCTTCTCCTTCAACGTGCCCACCAGCTCCTTGAGCATAAGGACGGCGATGCCCTTGAAATTTTCCTCAGACAGCTGGTTAAAGTAGACGATCTCGTCCACCCGGTTGATAAACTCGGGGCGCAGGAAATCATTCAGTGCTTTCATGGCCCGGTCTTTGCCCTGCTCGTTTGCGGTGCGGCCAAAGCCCACAGAGCCCACCTTGGTACTGCTGCCGGCGTTGGTGGTCATTACAATGACGGTGTTTTCAAAGTTAACCGTCCGGCCATGGGCATCGGTGATGCGGCCGTCATCCAGAATCTGAAGGAGGATGTTCAGAACATCGGGGTGAGCTTTTTCAATCTCGTCGAAGAGGACCACGCAATAGGGCTTTCTCCGCACCTTTTCGGTCAGTTGGCCCGCCTCGTCATAACCTACATAGCCTGGAGGAGAGCCGATAATCCGGGAGACAGCGTGTTTCTCCATGAACTCAGACATATCCAGCCGAATGAGAGATTCCGGGGTGTCGAACAGATCGGCGGCCAGCTGTTTGACCAGTTCGGTCTTGCCCACGCCGGTGGAACCCACAAAGATAAAGGAGACAGGTTTGCGCTTAGGAGAGATGCCCACACGCCCCCGGCGGATGGCGGCAGAGACCGCTTTAACCGCCTCGTCCTGGCCAATGATATGGCCGGACAGCCGGTTATCCAGATTGGCCAGGCGCTGGAACTCCTGCTCTTGGATGCGGCTGGCGGGGATATTGGTCCACAGCTCGATGACATTGGCCAGATGCTCTTGGGTGAGGGCGGGGTGGGCTTCCCCCTCCAAATTGGTCTTTTCCTCCTCCAAGCGCAGCTCCATGCTCTTAATGGTGGCCAGCCGCTGATAGGACTCCTCGGTTCCCGCAGCCATCATAACCTCTTTTTCTTTATTCAGATCGGCCAGTTCTTTGTCCACCTCGTTGAGCCGGGCAAGCGCCTTGTTGTGGAGGTTTACATTGGAACAGGCCTCGTCGATCAGATCGATGGCCTTGTCGGGGAGGTAACGGTCGGTGATATACCGTTCACTCATGGTGACGGCCAGGCGGCACATGGCGGGAGACACGGCCACCTGATGGAAGGACTCATAGTAGGGGACGATGCCCTCAATGACCTTTACGCTGTCCTCAATGGAGGGCTCCTCCACAATCACAGGCTGGAAGCGGCGCTCTAGAGCGGTGTCCTTCTCGATGTGTTTGCGGTATTCGTTGAGGGTGGTGGCGCCAATGACTTGAATCTCACCCCGGCTGAGGGCAGGTTTGAGAATGTTGGCGGCATTCATGGAACCCTCGGCATCGCCGGCGCCCACGATGGTGTGTACCTCGTCGATCACCAGTATGATATTGCCCAGCTTGCGGATCTCCTCAATGAGACCCTTCATACGGCTTTCAAACTGGCCCCGGAATTGGGTGCCGGCCACCAGAGCGGTGAGATCCAGCAGATAGACCTCTTTGTCCATCAGCTTATAGGGGACATCCTTGGCTGCGATGCGCTGGGCCAATCCTTCCGCAATGGCAGTTTTGCCCACGCCAGGCTCACCGATGAGGCAGGGGTTGTTCTTCTGCCGGCGGTTCAGAATCTGCACCACCCGCTCCAGCTCCCGCTCCCGGCCAATTAACTTATCCAACTTACCCTCCTGGGCCCGCTGGGTCAGGGAGATGCAGTAGCTGTCCAAAAACTTGCGTTTGGCGGGCTTGGCAGCGCTTTTTTCGCTGCGGCTGGGCGGAGTGGAACCCTCGCCGGGACTGGAAGGGGAGGGGGAACCGCTGCTTCCGCCCCCAAAGAGCTGGTTGAGGAAGGGGAAGGTGGCGGTGCGGCCATCGTCCTCTTCATCGTCCTCGTCCTTGGCGGGGGACATCATACCCTCGATTCCCTCCGCGCCGCCAAAAGCGGACATCATCTCAGTTGTGAGGTTGTCCAGGTCCTCGTCGCTGATGCCCATTCGCTTCATCATGTCGTCAATGGGCTTAATGCCCATTTCACGGGCACACTTCAGGCAGAGCCCCTCGTTTTTTGAGGTGCCCCCCTCCAGCTTAGTGATAAAGATGACCGCCACATTTTTGCCGCAGCGGCTGCACATGGTAGGCTGCATAATCAATACGCTCCTTTCGGGAAAAGTCCACGTTTGAGGAGATAGTACACCCCAATTATGAACTGGCTATGAACACACCCTATGAGAAATATAGGGTTTATAGGAAAAATGACAGAGGACTGACGGAGGCAAAGAAGTTCAGCAGATAGGTCTCCTCCACAGCCTCTGGGGGAATGTAGCTGCCCCGGAGCAGCCAGACGGCGATAAACACAATCAGCGCCCCTTTGCTCAAGCCCACCGCTCCGCCGGCCCACTGGTTGACGGTATTGAGGACGGGCAGCTTTGCCACCAGATCCAGGGCGTGGCTGAGAAAGAACCATGCGATAAGAACGGCGGCAAAGGCAATGGCAAAAATGACCATGCGGGCAATCTGTACCGCCACAAAGTGGGCCAAGGTCTGGGCGGCATTGGCGGTGACCTCTGCCACACCGCCATCCACCGCTTTTTGGAAGGCGTCGGCAAACCCTTGGAACAGATTGGACTCCTTTAAATGGGCGATCACACCGGCCAAAGCTACCTCCTCCGGCTTCTCAGCGACGCTGCCGTCTGCGGCAATGAACTCGGTGTGCTGGATGGCCTCGGTAAGCGACTCCTGGATGCGTTGCAGGACCATAGGTTCCACCGCCTTAGCTGCCGGATCGGCCAGGGCGTTGGACAGAATCGAGGCCCCAACCAGGGCCACAAAGACGGCCAGCAGAGAGCACAGCGTCAGCACAAAGCCTCTGCGGTATCCCCGCCAGAGGAAAAAAAGCAGGACGGCTGCGATGATGACGTCATAATAGATATAGTTCATGAGTACCTCCAAACAATTACTGGGGGATATACAGCCAGGCCTGTTGGTCGTTGGCCAGCAGGGCGGAGCCGTTGGGCGCCAGGTCCAGATATTGAGCCCCCTGGGGTTCTTCCAAAACAGCATATTGGGCTAACTCTTGGTTGTAGATGATAAGGCGGCTGCCGGACAGCAGTGCGCAGTAGGAACCGGCAGCGGCATAATCCAAAACTTGCCCGGTGAGCTCAATGCTCCGGGCCGATTGGCCCGCGCCGTGGATCACAGTGGCCTGGGTGGCGCCGCCGGAGCGATAGTGTCCGGTGAGCAGAAGGGCGAAGCCCTCCCCCCCCAGAGAGCAGCCCTTCAGATAGCTGGGGGAAAAGGTATAGCTTTGGACGCTGTTGTCCCCGGTACTGACCATCAGCAGCCGGTCTTCTCCCAGTACCCAGATCAGATCATCCTCATAGTCCAAATCCAGCACGGTCAGACTGCCCAGGTCAATCTGGGCGGAGGGCTCCTTCTGGTTGACAGGGTAGAGCAGCAGGCGGCTGAAAAAGCGTCCGCCCTCCTGGCCGATGGTGACCACAGCCACCGTTTTGCAGTCGGGGGAGACGGCAGCATCCACCGCAAAGGTGGTGGACAGGCTGATTTGAATGACCTCATGCCCGTGGTGATTATAGACGGTTACCGCCCCTTTGTATCCGCTGCGCTGGGCGGTAACTGCAACCCACCCGCTGTCGTTGGGCCGGGCGGACAGCAGGTCGCCGCTGCCGCTGAGGGAGAGGGAGAAGACCTCCTCGCTGCCGCGAAAGGCAAAGAGGGAGGAGCCGCCCACGTCGTATACTACGCCGGTGGTGCGGGAGCTCTCCAAAATAGGGTTATCCATGGAGAGGACCTCCTCGGCCAGGGATTCCCCATCCAGCCCATAGTAGTGGGCGCCGGTGGTGGAGGAAGTGACCACCCCACGTTCCAGATAGGAAAGGTCCAGCCGGCTGCCGCCGGCGTGGGTAAACGGGGCGGCCTCTCCGGTGTCGCTGGTCTGCATATTGTGGTAGGCGATCTGGCGCTTGAGCGCGTCCAGATTAAACTGATCCCGATAGACCACAAGGACCAGCGCCCCCAGCAGCAGCGCACCGGTTGCGCCAAAGGTCAGCAGGCGGACAAGAATATTGGTTTTTTTTGCCCGCTTGGGGGCTTTTGCCTTCTCTGTCATACTTTACTTATAAAATATCCTCTTCATACCATAATTTTGTCATGTAAAGCCCGCCCGGCGGAACGGTGGGGCCGGCCAGGGTCCGGTTGCCCAAGTCTAAAATAGCCGGGATGTCTTCAGGGGCCAGTTTGCCCTCGGCGGCATAGACAATGGTGCCCACCATGGCACGGACCATGTTGTAAAGAAAGCCGTTGGCGCACACCCGGCAGGAGATCAGTTCGCCCTGACGCGCCACATCAAACCAGTGGACGGTCCGCACGGTGGTCTTGGTCTCGGTCCCCACCGAGCGTACCGCCCGAAAGTCATGGGTGCCCACAAACTGTGCCGCCGCCCGGGCCATAACGGTCTCGTCCAGGTGCTTGGGATAGAACCAGGCCCGGTTGACAAAAAAGGGATTCCCCAGCCGGGAGTTGTAGATGCGGTAGGTATACTCCTTTTTCTGGCAGGAACCGATGGCGTTGAAGCGGTCCGGCACCTGAGTGGCCCTTACCACCACAATGTCGTCGGGGAGCCGGGTGTTTACCGCCAGGGGCAGTTTGTCCAGCGGAATCCGGGAGGTGGTGCGGAAATTGGCCACGTAGACCTCCGCGTGAACCCCGGCATCGGTCCGTCCAGCCCCGGTGCACTTCACCGGGTGTCCTACTGTGGCGGCCAGGGCTTTTTCCAGGGTCTCCGCCACCGAGACGGCGTTCTTCTGCACCTGCCAGCCGTGGTAGGCCGAGCCGTTGTACATCAGTTTTAAAGCTACATTGCGTTCCATCGTAAAAACCTTTCGTCCCGCCCGTAGGCGGCAAAGCCCTCGTCCCCTGCGGGGGCCTTTTGGGCGCTCACCGGTTGACTTCCCGCTTGTCGGTCCGGCCTATGAGGTAATCCAAACTGACATCAAAGTATTCTGCCAGAAAAATCAGACCGGGGACCTCGGGGTAACCTTCGCCGTATTCATATTGCTGATAACCGCGCAGAGTCCGTCCGCAAATGTTGGCCAGCTCGCGCTGTTTCAATCCACGCTCTTTGCGAAGTTCCTTAATGCGTTCAGAAAAATTTGCCATAATGCCTCCAGGTACTTGACATACGGTTTAAGGACGTATATAATATATACAGTTTAAGGTCGTAAAGGAGCTGTCATCATGACCGACAAGTTAAAAATGCTTTTCGTAGACAACCCGGAAATTGACGAAGCCATCCAGGATTTTTGCGCACAATATCCACAATATCTCAAAATTAAGCAGGAGTTTTATGAGACAGCCGAAGAAATTGCTGCAATTGCCGGCTATGATCTGTATAACCGGTTTGAACAGTGCTTTGGGATTTATCTGGCCCGGGTCACCGACCTCTATTATCTCTTTGGATTGGGTCTGCGTCAAGAAGTTTTGTCCGCGTTACAGTCCGAAATGGCCTAACACGCCCACGCCGATGGTGGTGGCGAGGAACAAAAACAGGGTCATATAGTCCCGCGCCTGATACTTGAGCTGCCGCAACCGGGTGCGGCCCTCTCCGCCGTGATAGCAGCGGCACTCCATGGCGGTGGCCAGCTCATCAGCCCGGCGGAAGGCGGAGATGAACAGGGGTACCAGCAGGGGTAGCAGGGCCTTGGCCCGCTGAATGAGGTTTCCGCTTTCAAAGTCTGCTCCCCGGGCCCGCTGGGCAGACATGATCTTGTCCGTTTCCTCGATCAGCGTGGGAATAAACCGCAGAGCAATGGACATCATCATAGCCAGCTCGTGGACCGGTACTCGGACCTTTTTCAACGGCCCCAGCAGGGACTCCAGCCCGTCGGTGAGCAGGATGGGGGAGGTGGTGTAGGTGAGCAGGAAGGTGCCGGAAATGAGCATCATAATCCGGATGACCATGAAAAAGGCCCGCCAGAGCCCCTCCAAAGTGACGGTGAAAATCCAAACCTGAGCCAGTACGGTGGTCCCGGGGGTGTAAAAGATGTTCAGCAAGGCGGTGAACACCACGATGAACAGGATCGGTTTCAGACCCCGCAGGATGGATTTAGGGGGGACTTTGGACAGGGCGATGGCCCCGGCCAGCACCCCGAACATAACCGCATATGTGATAAACCAGCTGGCCAAAAACAGGGCGACAATATACAGCACTACGCAGATCAGCTTGGTCCGGGGGTCCAGGCGGTGCACCACAGAATTTCCGGGAAAGTATTGGCCCAGGGTGATATCTTTCAGTGCCATTCAGTCCGCCTCCTTTTCGGCAGAAGCAGCCCGCTCCGTGCCCTGTTCCGCTGGGGGGGACGAACATTCCGGAGACTCCTTTGTGCGCTCCCCGCAGAGCCCGTCTAGGCGGGGGCTCCGGTTCAAAGCACGCAGGATAATGGCTTTCGCTTGGTCTAAGGTATAGACGGAGGGATCAATGTCCACTCCCATGGCCTTTAACCGATGGAACACCCGGGTGAGCTGGGGGACGCCCAGCCCCATTTTCTCCAGAGCGTCCCCGTATTGAAAGACTTCACAGGGGGGGCCCTGGAAGGGAATTACCCCATCGTTGACAGCCACCAGCCGGTCTACCGACCGGGCTACCTCCTCCATGGAGTGGGAGACCAAAATAATGGTGGCATTGTGGGCCTGATGATACTCCCGGATGTTGCCCAGGATGGACTCCACCCCCTCCGGGTCCAGGCCGGCGGTGGGTTCGTCCAGAATCAGCACCTTGGGCTCCATGGCGATCACCCCAGCGATGGCTACCCGGCGCTTCTGGCCGCCGGAAAGCTCAAAGGGGGATTTCTCCAGATGATCGTCCCGCAGGCCCACAAAGTAGGCTGCCGCCCGCACCCGGCGGTCGATCTCCTTCTCGTCCAGCCCCATGTTTTTGGGGCCGAAGGAGATGTCCTTGTATACCGTCTCCTCGAAGAGCTGGTATTCTGGGTACTGGAATACCAGTCCCACTTGAAAGCGCGTCTTTCGCGTGAGCTTGGGGTCGGACCAGATATCCATATCTTGAAACAGTACCTGCCCCGAGGTGGGTTTCAGCAGAGCGTTCAGGTGCTGAATCAAGGTGGACTTGCCGGAGCCGGTGTGACCGATGATGCCCAGATACTCCCCGGGATAGGCGCAGAAGTCCACACTGTCCAGCGCCGTGTGCTGGAAAGGAGTCCCGGCGGAGTAGATGTGGGTGAGTTGTTTGGTTTCAATGATGGGCTGCATAGAAGGTACATCCTTATCGTTAAGTGGTACACGCCCAAAGGGTCGCGTCCAAAGACTCCGTGCAAACGGAGCTTTTTTGCCTGCGGGCGGGACGGGGATCACCGCAGCAGTTCATACAGCGCCTGGGCACACTCCTCGTCGGAGAGGGCATCTAGGGGGACGTCGTACCCCTCCTGCCGCAGTTCCCACAGCAGCTGGGTTGTTTGGGGAACGGTAAGCCCCACCTTCCGCAGTTCCTCCACTTGAGAGAAAACAGCTTTCGGTGCGCCGTCGGCTACCACCTTCCCCTTGGCCATGACGATGAGCCGGTCGGCCTGGGCGGCTTCGTCCATGTGGTGGGTGATGAGGACCACGGTGACCCCACGCTCCCGGTTCAGGGCCTTGATAGTGCGCAGCACATCCTTCCGCCCGATGGGGTCCAGCATGGCGGTGGGCTCGTCCAGCACAATACACCTGGGCTGCATGGCGATGACCCCTGCAATGGCCACCCGCTGCTTCTGTCCGCCGGACAGAAGATGGGGGGCGTGTTCCCGGTGGTCATACATATTGACCGCTTTCAGTGCGTCGTCCACCCGCTGGCGTATCTCCGCCGGAGGAATCCCCAGGTTTTCCGGAGCGAAGGCCACATCCTCCTCCACCACATTGGCTACAATCTGGTTGTCCGGATTCTGGAACACCATGCCCACCGTGCGGCGGATGTCCAGCAACTTGTCCTCGTCTGCGGTGTCGATACCGTCCACGTACACCGCTCCTCCGGAGGGGAGAAGAATGGCGTTCATGTGCTTGGCCAGAGTGGATTTGCCGCAGCCGTTGTGACCCAGTACGGCCACAAAGCTGCCCTCCTCAATTTCCAGGTCCACGCCGTCCAGTACCACGGGGGTGACCCCCTCAACGGCGGGGTAGGAAAAGCGCAAATCTTCCGTTTTGATGATGGTTCCCATGGTGTCACCCCTCCTGCGGGTCGATGTGGATGATGACGGCGCTTTGCAGATCCCTGCGCGCCTGGGCACAGTCCAGCATGACGGGCAGGGAGTCGGTGTAGAAAAAGACCTTCCGTGCGCCGCACTGGATGGCGGCCTCTCCCAGAGCCTGTTTCTCCACCTGGGTAGTGTGCGCCTGGATGTGGACGCATAGGATGGGTTTTGGAATCGAGACAGCGCCGTGTCCGGCCTGTTTCAGTAGCGCTTTCAGCAGGGCATGAGCCGCAGGATAATGGGCGATCTGCCCCTGGCGGAAGGGGGAGAACACCAGCATGTCTGGGGCATCTTTGTATTGGAGTGCGTCACTGCCCGCGGCGGCCAGCTTGTCCGGCTGTGAGCGTGCCACAGCAATGAGGGAGGGCTCCTGGACCTGTCGTCCGGTTTTAAGGCTGTGTATGATAATTTGCGCAGGAAGAATTTCCAAATACCAGTCCTCCGGAGAAATCTGCCTGGAATATTCGTCAAATTGCTTCAGCATGACGGTCTCCTTTCTCAGTTCCGGGTCCACCGTCCTGTGGCTCCACAGGGGAGAGCCAGGCCACTTTCTGTAACGGGCAGCCCCAGTTCGTCTGAGATGGTGTGACCGCCGAATTGTTTGGAGATTAAAAGTTCAAGAATATAGGTGACTACGCTGGGGGCCAGGCCGGTAGTGTAGGAGTTCAAAATGACAAACAGCGGGCTGTCAGACAGCACGCCGGAGACTAGCTGGACAAAGGAGTACAGGTTTTCCTCCAGCTTCCATACCTCGCCGGTAGGGCCCCGGCCATAGGAGGGGGGATCCATAATGATGGCGTCGTACTTCCGGCCCCGACGGATTTCCCGCTCAACAAATTTGGCGCAGTCGTCCACAATCCAGCGGATGGGGGCCTTCTCCAGTCCGGAAGATTTGGCGTTTTCCCGGGCCCACTGGACCATCCCCTTGGCGGCATCCACGTGGCAGACAGAGGCTCCGGCGGCGGCGCAGGCCACAGTAGCGCCGCCGGTGTAGGCGAACAGGTTGAGCACATTCACCGGTCGGCCGGCCTTTTTAATCTGCTCCATCGCAAAGTCCCAGTTGGCGGCCTGCTCGGGAAAGAGGCCGGTGTGCTTGAAGTTCATGGGCTTGACGTTGAAGGTCAGCCCGCCATAGCGAACCGTCCACCGCTCCGGCATGGACTTATTCTGCCACTGTCCGCCCCCGGTGGAGGAGCGGGCATAGCGCCCGGCGTTTTTCTTCCAGCCTGGGTGAGACCGGGGGGTGTTCCAAATAGCCTGGGGGTCGGGCCGGACCAAAAGCTGGGTTCCCCAGCGCTCCAGTTTTTCCCCGCCGCCGCAGTCGATCAGCTGGTAGTCGCTCCACTTGTCGGACAGCCACATGCCAAATCCCCCCTGGAAAATGTTCTCTAAAACTAAGACAGTATATCATTTCAGGGGCCCTGCGTCAATAAAATATGGGGATTTTGCGGCAATGACAGAGAAGTGATTGTAATTTGCGGCAAACTATGTTAAAATGCCTCAAGTAACTACAAAATCAGCGGCGTTCCCTGGCCGCTTTCAGAGAGGTGCGTATCATGGATCATCCCTTCCGTTCCGCCGCGCTGGGCGGTTTTAATAAACAGGATGTGCTCTCCTTTTTAGAAGAGCAGGCTAAGCAGTCGGCTCAGGCGCAGCAGTCTCTTCAGCAGCAGCTAGAGGAGCTGAACCGCCAAAATGAGGCGCTGCGCAGGGAGAAAGAGGATTTGCAGATCCAGCTGGCGGAACGGCAGCGGGAGCTGGAGACCGCCCGACAGAGCCGGGATAGTCTCAACCTTCAGCTGGAGCGGGTCAATTTGGATTTGGATGCCGAACAGGACCGGCTGGCCCAGACCACCCGGGAGCTGGAGCAGACCCGCCGGGAGCGGGATGCGGCATTGGCTCAGACAGAGGAACTGCGGCCGGATGCCCAGACCTACCGCGAGATCAAAGAGCGCACCGCCGGTGTGGAGCTGGATGCCCACCGCCGGGCCCAAGCTGTTTTGGAGAAGGCGGAGAGCGATGCCCAGCGCACCCGCCGCCAGGTAAACCAGTGGCTTCAGCGGTTGGGCCGGGAGTATGAGACCCTGCGAAGTCAGGTGGAGGCCACCGTCTCCCATGCCGCCAGTGAGCTGGAGAAAGCAAACAGCTGCCTGGATCAAGTGAACCGGCTGATGGGGGAGCAGGAGACCGCCCTGGAGGGACTTGCCCAAAGCTATAACGAGTCGGACCGAAACCGGGTGGAAGCCCCTATGCCTATTGAGGAGGAATAACTGCAGGACAGCCCGCCTAAGCCGGCGGGCTGCCGGTTTTTCATCCCTTTGTCCCCCGCAGGAAAAGCCTTCCCCCTTCCATGGGGAAGGCTTTTCGTTCTACTAAAAAAACTGCATATAAACTGCATGCAAATTAGAGCGAAAGATTGCAAATCATATACCATATGCTCATAAAACTTGACTCTGAGAAATGGAGCATATGGCATGAACAAAGAGGCAATTAAAAATATCGGGCTTCGAGTCAGCCCGGAAATTCACAAAAAGCTGCGCTATATTGCCAAGTATGAAGGCCGTACAATCAATGGTCAGGCTTATTATCTGATCCTATCCTGCATCCGGGAATTTGAGAAGAAGCACGGCCCTATTCCAGAGGACGAGCTGAAATGAAGGTTGGAGAGAAGGTCCTTGACCTGCTGTTTCCACCCAAATGCCCGTTCTGCCAAAGAATTTTGGAGGATCCAAGAGCGCCCCTGTGTCCGGTCTGTCGGCCCAGGCTGCCCTGGTTGACAGGGGAGGCAGGGGAGCGAAAGGTGGACTTTGCCGACGGCTGTTTCTCCCCGCTGGCTTACCGAGACGGCGTGCCTGAGGCGATCCGCCGCTACAAGTTCAGCCGGGTGCGGGCCTTGGGAAAACCCTTTGCACAGCTGATGGCCCAGTGTCTGACCGACCGCATGCCCCAGAGGGCGGACCTGATCTGCTGGGCGCCTTTGGCCAGGAAGCGGCTGCGGGAGCGGGGATTCGACCAGGCGCGGCGGATGGCGGAGGAGGTGGGACGGCTGTGCGCGATCCCGGCGGTCCCGCTGCTGGAAAAGAGAAGACATACCCGGCCCCAGTCAGAGCTGGAGGAGGAGAGTGCCCGCCGGGCCAATGCCCGGGGAGCCTATGCCCTGTTGCCTGGGGTGGATCTGATGGGAAAACGGGTGGTGCTGGTGGACGATGTGGTCACTTCTGGCGCCACCCTCAGCGAGTGCGCTGGACTGCTTCGCATGGCAGGTGCGGAGCGGGTCTGGTGCCTTACTTTGGCCCAAGCACGGAGAGATGGGAAAACTGCCGCAAAAAAAGAGGAAAATTGTTGGAAAAAATGATTGAAAACCCGGGACAGTCCGGCTATAATATAGGTTGGTTTAATGCAAAGCCGCCTGGCTGTTGGCTGAGAGGCGAAGCTGGAGCGGCAGAAAATAGAAAAATTATGATAGAAAGTATGTAGGGTGGAAAATTATGGGTTTTTTCAGTAAGGACATTGGCATTGACCTGGGCACCGCCTCGGTCTTGGTATATATCAGAAATAAGGGTGTGGTCCTGCGGGAGCCCTCTGTGGTGGCCATGGACAAGAACACCGGAAAGCTGCTGAAGGTGGGCACCGAGGCACAGGCCATGCTGGGCCGTACCCCGGGCAACATTGTGGCTATGCGTCCTCTGCGGGAGGGCGTTATCTCGGACTATGATATGACCGAGCGAATGCTGAAGGAATTTATGAAAAAGGTCACCTCCTTCTCTCTGTTCAAGCCCCGCCTGCTTATCTGCGTTCCCTCTGGGATCACCGAGGTGGAAGAGCGCGCCGTGGTGGATGCTGGCATCCAGGCTGGCGCCCGCCGGGCCTATCTCATCGAAGAGCCGGTGGCCGCCGCCATTGGCGCAGGCATCGACATCACCAAGCCTGACGGCCACATGGTGGTGGACATCGGCGGCGGCACCGCTGACATCGCCGTCATCTCCCTGGGCGGCGTGGTGGAGTCCGCCTCCATCAAGGTGGCCGGCGACAAATTTGACGAGGCGGTGGTCAAGTATATCCGCCGCAAGCACAACGTCCTTATCGGCGACCGCACCGCCGAGGAGCTGAAAATGAACATCGGCTGTGTCTTCCCAAGGCCGGAGGAGGTCACCATGGAGATTAAGGGCCGCTGCCTTATGACGGGTCTGCCCCGGGTGTTTAACGTCTCCTCCAGTGAAATGATTGAGGCCTTTGAGGAGACATCCTCCGCCATTCTGGAGGCTATCCACGGCGTTTTGGAGCGCACGCCGCCCGAGCTGGTGGCCGATATCTCCACCAACGGCATTGTGATGACAGGCGGCGGCTCTCTGCTGTGGGGCTTTGACAAGCTGGTCCAGTCCCACACCGGCATTGAGACGCATGTGGCGGACGACGCTATCTCTTGTGTGGCTTACGGCACAGGCAAGAGCCTGGACAGTTTGGACCAGATGCAGGATGGCACTATGAATCTGTCCCGCCGGAAGCAGATGAATTATTGATTCTAGGACATGACAGCGAACAGCCGGCCAGAGGCCGGCTGTTTTTCAAAGGAGGAGCGCTATGGAAACGGTAGAGGAGGTCCTGCAGACCGTGGGCAAGACGGTGGGCATGAAAGATTTGACGCTGGGCGAGCTGATGCGGGTGCTCATTTTGGTGTTGGCAGGCTGGCTGGTGATCCGGCTGCTGACGCGGATGGTGGACCGGCTTCTGGAGCGCTCCAAGTCGGTGGCCGCTATTAAGGTGTACATCCGCACCACCGTAAAGGTGTTCCTCTGGTTTTTGCTGGCTCTGATGCTGGCCGGCACCTTGGGAATTGAGACAACCTCTATCATTGCCATGCTCAGTGTGGCGGGGCTGGCCGTCTCTTTGGCGCTGCAAAATACCCTAGCCAATCTGGCCGGCGGGCTGGTGCTGCTGGTGACCAAACCCTTTGCGGTGGGGGATTATGTGGAGGCGGACGGGATAAGCGGCGCCATCACCGCTGTCGGTTTGGCATACACCACCTTCACCACGCCGGACAACAAAGAGATTTTTGTCCCCAACAGCCAGCTGTCTGCCGTGAAGATCATTAACTACAACGTCTTAGGCCAGCGGCGGATGGATTTGAAGTTTACCGCCAGCTACGATGCCGCCACCGCCCTGGTGCGTACCGCCATTCAGGAAGTGTTGTCCGATATTCCACAGATTTTAGATGACCCTGCCCCGGCAGTCTATGTTTCGGAATATCAGGCCAGCAGCATTGAATACCTGGTTCGGCTTTGGACCCTCTCCGCCGATTACTGGGACACATATTACAGAATTATTGAGGAAGTTCGGGAATCCTTTGCCCGGCATGGGGTAGAGATGACCTATGACCATCTGAATGTGCATCTTGTGGAAAAGTGAGGCTTCCTTGGCAGAGGAAGCTATGGATACCAATTCAACGCCCTCTCCCAATGGCGTTCACGGCATCGCCAGTCCATGAAGAAAACCGTCCAGCCGGGGAGAGAGGATCTCTCCGCCTACCACGGTGTTTTTACAGATGAGGAGGTTGGCCTGAACCCCGGTTTCGCCGCTGGGATAGTTGAGCACCTCATAAGTGTACCGTTTTACCCGCTTGCCGGCATATTTTTTTAGATCGAAGCCTTGGTCGGTCTGAAGGGCTAGGTACTCATCATAGCTCTCGTCCATCTCCTCGGGAATAAGCAGTTCCTGTGTGGCGATGGGGTCTGAACTCACCTGCCAGCCATAGGCGGACAGATAGTCCACCCGGTCCTGATTGGATCTCACCCCCTTGGGGCTGGGGAGGCTGGAGGCGGACACCTCCCGGACAGCCTGCCCAAAGTTGAGGGCGATGGCGCAGCAGCATAACAAGGCTGCCGCGGCGACCCCCCAGGTCAGCTTCCGTCTGGGCATCTTCGCGGTCATAATCAACACAGCGCATATCTCCTTCCTTGGCTTTGATTTCCTTCTACTATATGCAAGGCGAAGGGGTGGTATGCGGAAAAGAGGACGTCGATGGAACGTTTAGACAAGCTTCTGAGCTCCACGGGACGGTGGAGCCGGAAAGAGGTGAAAACGCTGGTCAGCCAGGGCCGGGTTTGGGTAGATGGCAGAGCTGCGGCCGGACCGGAGGAAAAGGTTGACCCTGTAAATGCCGTTTTCGCGGTGGATGGCCAGATCGTGGACTGCGCTCCCTTTGTCTATGTGATGCTGAATAAGCCGGCTGGGGTGCTGTCTGCCACCGAGGACAGAAACCAGGCTACCGTGTTGGACCTGCTGCCCCAAGAGCTGAAGAGGCGGGGATTGTTTCCGGTGGGACGGCTGGACAAGGACACCACCGGACTGCTTCTCCTCACCGACGATGGAGCGTTGGCACACCGGCTGCTCTCTCCCAAGAGCCATGTGCCCAAGGTCTATCTGGCGCATATAGAGGGCAGAGTGGACCAGGGGGACATAGACGCCCTGGCGGCCGGTATGGTACTGGCGGATGGACTGCGATGTCTCCCCGCCGGTCTGGAGCCCTTGGGGGAAGGGAATATTTGCCTGGTCACCTTGCAGGAGGGGAAGTACCATCAGGTGAAACGGATGCTGGCTGCACGGGGCAAGCCGGTGCGCACCCTCCACCGGCAGTCTATGGGACCTTTGACGCTGGACGAGGAACTACAACCGGGAAAATGGCGGTTTTTGACACCGGTGGAGCGGGCAGAACTGCAGGGGTTAGAGGTGACTACCTGAATTTTTGGGCAAACTGAACAAAAAAATTAAAAAAACCCCTTGCCAAACAGGGGGGACAACCGTTATAATAGGGAAGCAAGACCGAACAAAAACGACGATAATGTAGGAGGGATCGCTGTGTCCAGCAGGATGTTCCAGGGTGTCGTACTCCAAATGAAGGACAATATCAGCCGCACAATTGGTGTGGTGGACTCGGAGGGAATCGTGGTCGCCTGCAGTGAGCTTACCTGCATTGGCGAGCACTGGTCCGGCGCAGTAGCCGCCATCAACGGGGCGGACAACGGGCTGGCCCGGTTTGAGGGCAGGACCTTCAAGCCTTTGGCGGGCTGGGGAGCTCAGTTTGACTATGCCGCCTTTGTCAAGGGCGAGGACGAGATGGCTGCCTCTCTGTGTGCGATGGCGGTAGTGGCTTTCAATGGAGCCAAGACCTATTATGAGGAGAAGCACGATAAAGCTACCTTTGTCAAGAATATTATCTCAGACAATATTCTTCTGGGTGATGTATATACCCAGGCGAAAGAGCTCCATTTTGTCTCTGAAGTGCCTCGGGCCGCCTTTTTGGTGCGCCAGCTGGGGCCGGCTGACGTCTCCGTCATCGACGTGATTCAAAATCTTTTTCCGGACAAGCAGTCCGACTTTGTGATCTCCATCAATGAGACGGATGTAGCCCTGATTAAGCAGCTGCCCGAGGGGGCCGACTCCAAGGAGCTGGGCAAGATTGCAAAGCAGATTGTCACCGCAGTTACCCAGGAGCTGGGGGTGAAGGTGGTCATCGGCATCGGCACCATCGTGCCCCATATCCGGGACTTGGCCCGAGCCTATAAGGAGGCCGGGGTGGCGATTGATGTGGGCAAAGTCTTTGACACAGAGAAAACCGTCATCAATTATGAGAACTTGGGCATTGGCCGCTTGATCTATCAGCTGCCTACCATCCTGTGTCAGATGTTCCTCCAGGAAGTGTTTAAGAAAAGTCCCATTGACGCCTTGGACCAGGAGACTCTGCTCACCATCAACAAGTTCTTTGAGAACAATTTGAATGTCTCGGAAACGGCCCGGAAGCTCTTTGTCCACCGGAATACCCTGGTCTACCGGTTGGAGAAAATCAAGAAGCTCACTGGACTGGATCTGCGGGAGTTCGACGATGCCATTACCTTTAAGGTGGCTTTGATGGTAAAGAAATATCTGATTTCCCGGGGAATTGAATCTTAAACATAGTGTCAGCGCCGTCCTGCCGGACGGCGCTGTTTTTTTGAAGTGGATCAAACAGGTCCTAAAAAAATTTCTCATAACCCTCTTGCCAATTCCAGCTGGATAGGTTACAATAAGGTTACAAAAATGACAAAGCGGTAAAAAATGGACCGAACCCACATAGAGTCATCCAGGCTGGAGTACCGCAAGGTATGGTGTAGAAGCGGGAGCTGCGGCGATGGTTGCGCAGGGGTCCTTTTGAACGTTTGAACCTTATTTGACAGCAGGCAGCGGGAAGATTGTTCACAGATTATATATTTACTTACATTTGAATCTGTGGTACACTGAAACACTGGTAAGTCCCCGGCCTTTGATAGAAAGAGACCGCCTTATGCGGAAATATTGGCTGAGCGGAGGAGCGGAGCGTACTATGATACGTCTTATTGATGTATATAAAGAATATGACAACGGGACCAAGGCCCTAAAGGGGATCAATATACGCATTGACGACGGGGAATTTGTTTTTTTGGTAGGCCCTTCTGGCTCTGGCAAATCCACGGTAATCAAACTGATTACAGCGGAGATCGCCCCTACAGATGGCCGGGTGATGGTAAACGGCTTTAATCTGACCAATATCACGCCTCGCCAGGTGCCCAAAATGCGAAGGACTCTGGGGGTCATTTTCCAGAATTTCCGGCTTATAGAAAAGAAGACGGTCTATGAAAATCTTGCCTTTGCCATGCGGGCCATTGGCGCATCCAATCGGGAGCTTCGCCGGCGGATTCCTTATGTGCTTCAGCTGGTGGGGCTGGACACAAAGGGCGACCGCTATCCCAGCCAGCTGTCCGGCGGTGAACAGCAGCGGGTGGCCATTGCCCGAGCTTTGGTCAACAATCCGAGCATGATTATTGCTGATGAGCCCACCGGCAACCTGGACCCTCAGCGGTCCCTGGAAATCATGATGCTGCTGGAGCGCATCAACGAGCTGGGCACTACCGTTTTGGTGGTCACCCATGAGAAGAATTTGGTCAACCGCTTTACCAAACGGGTGGTGGCCATTGAAAACGGACGGATTATCAGCGACGAGACAGGTGGTTACTACAATGTCGAGAAGATTTGATGCGGGATACTACATCAGTGAGGGCGTTCACTCCATTTTTACGCACGGATTCATGTCCTTTGCCGCCGTGTGCATGATTGTGGCCTGTTTGATTATTATGGGTTCTTTCACACTGCTGGCGGTGAATTTGGACAGCATGTTGGGGGACTTGGAGAACGAAAACGAGATGGTAGTCTACATAGATGACAGCCTCACCGAAGAACAGGCCCGGGCGCTTCAGCCCACCCTGTCAAAAGTGCCCAACGTTTCCCAGCTGTCCTTTGTGACCGCCCAGCGGGCGATGGAAGACTTTAAAGCCAAGCGGGAGAACAATGCCCTGCTGGCCGACCTGCCGGATGAGACCCTCCGGCATCGTTACCATGTTCATATAGCAGACATTGAACGGATGGCCGAGACCCAAGCGGCTTTAGAGCAGGTGGAAGGTGTAGGTAAGGGGAATGTCCGCGCTGCCATTGAGATTGCGGACGGTTTTGTTCTGGTGCGCAATATTGCCACCGGCGTGGCCATGGTGCTGGTGGGGATGCTGTTGGTAATCTCCCTGTTTATCATTGCCAACACCATTAAACTGGCCACCTTCTATCGCCGGGAAGAAATTGCCATTATGAAGATGTGCGGTGCTACCGACGGGTTTATTGAATGGCCCTTTGTTGTGGAGGGGATGCTTCTGGGCCTTACTGGAGCACTGATCGCATTCTTTGTCCAGTGGGGACTGTATCAGGCGGTGGTTAAGTTTGCCATCCAAGGCAATGGTCTGTCTTTGGTTACCATCATCAGCTACCAGTCGATGGCCCCCACCATTTTGGCGGTGTTCTGCGGTGTGGGTGCTTTTATCGGAGTGGGCGGTTCCCTGTTTGCTATTCGGAAGTTTTTGCAGGTGTAAGGTTTGCGGCGAGGAGGACGCGGGATGAAACGACAGAAAAGACAGAAAATTATGATGTCGGTGCTGGCAGGAGTTTTGGCGCTGCTGATGCTGCTGCCGATCTTGGCAAACATTTTCCTGTATCGATAGGAGGAGGGCGAAGGATGAAAAAGAACAAAAGCTGGTTCCGCCGCTGTGCGGCGTTGGCTTTGACGCTGGGGATGTTCCTCCCTTTGACCGGACCAGGGGTGATTCCTGAGGCGTCTGCGGTTACCCAAGCGGAGATTAACGCTTTGAAGGGGGATGCCAGCAAGCTGGCCTCCCAGAAAAAGGATATCCAGGAACAGCTGAAGGCGATCCAGTCGGACAAAGACAGCGCCATGAAGAAAAAGGAACTGCTAGAGAGCCAGATTGACGTGATTCAGGCGGAAATTGATAACATTAGCGCCCAAATCGAGATGTATGACCAGCTGATTGCCCAGAAGACAGAGGAACTGGCCCAGGCAGAGGCCGACGAGGCCGCCCAGTATGAGCTGTTCTGTAAGCGAATTCGGTTTATGGAGGAGGAGGGCGAGACCTCCTATTGGTCCATTCTGTTCTCCTCCAGCGACTTTTCTGAGTTGCTGGACAATTATATGATGATTGAGGAGTTTATCGAGTATGACAACCGGGTGATGGACGACCTGGAGGCGCTCCAGAACCGGGTAAGCGTGGAAAAAAACGCCTTGGAAGAGGCGCAGGCGGAGCAGGAAGCGGCTAAGGCCCAGCAGCAGTCCGCCAAAAAGGAACTGAAGGACCAAGAGGCCGAGGTGGACAAGCTCATCAGCGAGATCAAGACCCAGGAGGACCAACTGGAGGCCATGGAGGCCGAGCTGAACAAGGCCGCCAGAGAGCTGGACGCGCAGATCAAGGCCAAAGAGAGAGAATATGCCGACCAAATTGCCAAGGTAAAGAGTGAGTCGGGCTTTATGTGGCCCCTGGCCGGCAGCTATAACAAGCTCTCCTCTCTCTACGGCAACCGGAAGCATCCCACTACCGGCAAATACGGCAAGCATTCGGGCATCGACATTCCTGCCCCCTCCGGCACCCCCATCTACGCGGCCAAGAGCGGCGTGGTCATTACCGCTGAGAAGGGCACCGGCGCTTATTGGTCCTATGGCAACTATGTGCTCATTGCCCACAGCGACGGCACCAGTACCCTCTACGCCCATATGAGCAAACTGGGCTGCAAGAAGGGGCAGACCGTCACTCAGGGGAATACCATTGGCTATGTAGGCACCACCGGCCGCTCCACCGGAAATCATCTCCACTTTGAGATCCGGAAGAACGGCAGCCGGGTGGACCCAATCAACTATTTTAAGGACAAGGCGCTGTATATAGACGGTGCTCTGATTAAATAGCGCAAAAAAGCTCCGCCGGCGGCGGGGCTTTTTGTTGTGGAAAAAACTGTCTTCTTTTGTAACTGTACTGTAACTTGACTGTCATCTACCACAAGCGTAGTATAATATAGGAACCCAGAGAAAACGTACAACGGCGGTCTTTGCCCGCTCATGTCGAATTTTGCCGAGGCTGGAGGGGAGAGGCTATGTCAGAGTATAATATATTGGGCCAGCCCATCGAGGGGGAGGTCCCACAGGGGCAGGAGGAAGGGGCGGGAAAGCGTCTCAAGCGCCCTGCCCCTTCCCGCTTGGCGGAGGATGGGCGGCAGCGCAGACCGCTGGCCGCTTTGCTGATCATGCTGGCGGTTCTTTTGCCCACCGGTCTGTCTGTGGTGCTGGGGGCCAGCCTGGAGCAGACCCGAAGCGAGCTGACTCAGCTGCGCCAGTCCTTAGACGAACCGCCCCTCCAGCCTGGAGAGGATGTGCTGCTGCCGGCAGGAGACCGGTCGGAACAGGAGGACCCAGAGGAGGAGCCTGCTCCGGAACGCCCTGCTTACCAGGACCTGTACCCCGAGCTGTATGCCCAGCCCCACGACTGGAATCTAGAGGAGGAGGGAAAGACGGCCTACCTCACCTTTGACGATGGACCTTCTGCCCGTACACCGGAAGTGCTGGAGATTTTGGAACGTTATGGAGTAAAGGGCACCTTCTTTGTGGTGGGCAAGGACACCGAACAGGCCAAACAGTGGATGCGAGACATTGTGGCCGCAGGACATACCATCGGGGTCCACAGTTATTCCCACGACTATCCGAAAGTCTATGCCTCGGTGGAGGCTTTCCTGAACGATTTTGCCCAGGAGTACCACCTGATTTTGGAGGCCACTGGGGTAGCCCCCCAGATTTTTCGTTTTCCCGGTGGAAGCGTCAACGCATACAACGGCGCGACCTATCGAGAGATTATCAGCGAAATGGTACGCCGGGGCTTTGTCTACTATGACTGGAACCGCCAGACCGGGGATGCGGTAAAAAAGACGCCCTCCTCCTCTGTGCTGGTGAAAAACGCCCTGTCCAAGCTGGAGGGGACCAGCCGGGTTATTCTCCTTGCCCACGACAGCAAGCGCTACACCAATATGGTACAGGCGCTGCCTTCCATCATTGAGGGCTATCAGACAGCAGGGTTCTCTTTGGAGGCTCTGACGCCGGAAGTCCGCCCGATTATTTTCGACTATCCCGGATAAAAATACCCCCTGTCCAGCGGACAGGGGGTATTTTCTGCCCCCACCTGGGGATACAGGGAAAGGGACAAGGAGCCCAGTTTATTCCGTTGAGCGATTCTAGCTGGGTTGCTGATGATCCAAGTTCTGTTCCAGTACTTGGATATAGACGTCTGGGGGCATAACACCTACCTTGCGGTCAATTTCCTTGCCGTTTTGGAAGAAAATAACCGTGGGGATGTTGGACACAGCATACCGCATAGCCAGTTCACCCTCTTTGTCGGTATTTACCTTGCCGATAATCGCTTTGCCCTCGTACTTCTCGGCCAGATCCTCGATGACAGGGCCAAGCATCATACAAGGTCCGCACCAGTCGGCCCAAAAGTCCGCCATAATCAGCTTGCCTTCATCGAGGGCCTGTTCAAAGGATGCCGTATCAAAATGAATCATAGCAATCTTCCTTTCTTTTGTTCAGAATTTGTTGGAACTGTCTTCTGTATGTGGCTGGAAGAACCATTATTTGCTGTCTAAATAGGCGCAGGCGGATAGTGCGGCCACATGGCCTTCTCCCACCGCCTTAGCCACCTGAAGCGGGGCTCCTGTGCAGTCACCAGCGGCAAAAACCCCAGGGAGATTGGTGGCCATGTTCCGGTCCACCTTGATGGTGTCCGCCTCGGTTGCCAGATTGGGCAGCAGATCGGTGGGGGCGACTGCCCGGCGGAGGATAAACACGCCAGCGCAGGGGAGAAGGGTTCCGTCCGCCTCCAGCCCGGTGACGGTCTGTTCCCCCTTGACCGCCAGCTTGGACGCCTTCACATAGGGGATGCCGGGGTCCAGCGTCTGGGGTGGGTTAGGGGAGACGTAGACTACCTGACAGCCCAGACGTTTCAAGTAATTCGCCTCCTGGGGAGCGTCGGGAGCAAGACCTACCACAGCGACAGGCTTGGTTCGGTAGAGCATTCCATCGCAGGTGGCGCAGTAGCTGACCCCACGGCCCAAATACTCCGCCTCGCCGGGGAATTTGGCCGTTCGTATAACGCCGGGAGCCAGGATTAGGCTTTCTCCCTGATATATCTGGCTGCCCACGGTGACAGAGAAACCATTCCAAGCCAGCAGAGACAATGCCTTGCCCACCACAAATTCCGTGCCCAGGGCGGCGGCGTGCTCATAGAGCTCCTCCAGAAGCTCCGGCCCCGTCCGGCCGGGGAGGCCGGGGTAGTTGTCCACCCGCTCCGCCTTCGCCAGCGGGCTGTCCTGCCACCGGTTCCCGATGACCAAAACAGACTTGTTTCGGCCTCTGGCGGCTATCGCCGCCGCCAGGCCGGCAGGACCGGAGCCTAGCACAATGATATCATAGACCATACTTTTCACCTCTATACCCCTATTATATCCTCTTTTCTCCGTCAGAACAAGAGTTTTCAGGAAATACTTGCAAAGCGGGTATTTCTGGTGTAAAATAGTCCCATTGAACTGCCGGAGCAGATCGAAACTGCTTTCTCCACTGTGATAGCTGCTGAAGGGGGTTGTTACTGTGATTTCAGCTGAACCTATTGAACTTACAGAGGATAATGTAAAGAGACTATTTGCCTCTTGCATGGATAGAACAAAACATCCAACGAATGCGGTTAACTTATATTCTTTTCGTAATTCTAGCCGGTCACCTGCTATTATGTATTTGGAAAATTCAAAAACGGAGGATCTTTCAAAACAAATCGAGTATTTATTCGGTCAATTAAAGTCTGTTCACGATGAAAAAGAAACATTTACCATTCAAGACGGATTTTATAATTATCATGGGGACAAATGGACGAACAGTTCTGCTGCCCTAGCTTTATTGTATTATATGGGGATAGCTTCTTACTCCATCCGACCGTTTTATTGTATAAAAGAACCTAACTTAATAACAGATGTATCCGCTTTTATTAAGCCAACATTTTTCCCACCAAAACAGGAGGAGAGTATACATGTCTGACGAAATCAAAACTGCCAGCCTGGAAGAGCCGGAGAGCCAGAACTTTATCCACCAGTTCATTATGGAGGACATCGCCGAGGGGGGGCGCTGTGCCGGGATGCAGGTCCATACCCGTTTTCCCCCGGAGCCCAACGGCTATCTGCATATCGGCCACTGCAAAGCTCTGACCATCGACTTCGGTACAGCCGAGAAATTCGGCGGCATCTGCAACCTGCGCATGGACGACACCAACCCCACTAAGGAAGACGAGGAATTTGTGGATGCCATCAAAGAGGATATCCACTGGCTGGGCTTTGATTGGGGCGACCGGTTTTTCTATGGCTCCGATTACTTTGAGGAGGATTACCGGCAGGCGGAACTCCTGATCCAAAAGGGGCTGGCCTATGTGTGCCAGCTTTCCCCCGAGGAATTTAAGGAGTACCGGGGCGGTGTGGGCATTCCGGCCAGAAGTCCCTGGCGGGACCGGCCCATTGAGGAGAGTCTGGACCTGTTTCGTCGGATGCGGGCCGGAGAATTTCCTGACGGCGCCATGACCCTTCGGGCCAAGATTGATTTGGCCAGCGGCAACTTCAATATGCGGGACCCGGTGATTTATCGGATCAACCATCTGCCCCACCACCGCCATGGAAACAAGTGGTGCATTTACCCCATGTATGACTTTGCCCACCCGATTCAGGATGCACTGGAGGGCATTACCCACTCTCTGTGCTCGCTGGAGTTTGAGGCCCACCGCCCCCTCTATAACTGGGTGATTGAAAACTGCGACCTGCCCAGCAGCCCCAGACAGATCGAGTTTGCCCGCCTTGGCATCAACTATACCGTTATGTCCAAGCGGAAGCTGCGCCGCTTGGTGGAAGAAGGGCGGGTGGCCGGCTGGGACGATCCCCGTATGCCCACCCTATGCGGCCTGCGCCGGCGGGGCTATACCCCCCGCTCCATCCGCAATTTCTGTGAGCGTATCGGTGTGGCAAAAGCGGCCAATGTGGTGGAGTACGCCTTTTTGGAGCACTGTCTGCGGGAGGACTTGAACGACCATGCGCAACGGGTGATGGCGGTGCTGCGGCCTATTAGGCTGACAGTAACCAACTATCCGGAGGGCCAGAGCGAGACCTTTGAGGTGGAGAACAACCCCAACGATCCCGCTGCCGGTATGCGGAAGGTCACCTTCTCCCGGAACCTGTATGTGGAGGCGGAGGACTTTATGGAAGTTCCCGTTCCCAAGTATAAGCGGCTGTATCCCGGCGGTCCTGAGTGCCGCTTAAAGGGGGCCTACCTGATTCGGTGTACCGGCTGTGTCAAGGATGAGGCGGGCAGAGTGGTTGAAATTCTGGCCGAGTACGATCCAGACTCCAAGGGGGGCAATCCGGCGGACGGACGGAAGGTGAAAGGAGCGACCATCCACTGGGTGGACGCGGTTACCGCCGTGGATGCCCAGGTGCGGCTGTATGACAATCTCTTTGCCGACGAGAACCCAGACGGCGGGGATAAGGACTTCCTGGACTGCCTTAACCCCGGTTCCCTGGAGGTTTTAGAGGGCTGCAAGCTGGAGGCGTCTTTGGCTGACGCACAGAGTGCAGACAGGTTCCAGTTCCTTCGCTTGGGTTACTTCTGTGCCGACAGCAAAGATTCCAAACCCGGCGCCTTGGTGTTTAACCGGGCGGTCAGCTTGAAGGACGGCTTTAAACCTGGCAAATAACTTATAATCAAAACAATGCTTCATCCCCAGCGGCGGACTTTGGTCCGCCGCTGGGGATGTTCTATGTGGCTTGCGATCCGTCAGGATTGCTGCGAAAAATTTCCTTGTCCGGCCTCCATCTCCCGGTTAGGAATACAGGTTCTAAGGTTTGAGCAGCAATATTTCCTCATAGAGCAGATGAAATCCCTTTTTCACAGTCCGGTCCTGGTGATAGTGGCCAAAGTACCAGGATTTAAACCGACAGCGATGAGATACCTCCTCCAGAAAATCGGTGAGAGAGTCGGGAGGGAAGCGCCCTGCGCATAAGTCCTCTTGAATGGAGGTGGGGCAGCAGTGGCTAAGGATACAATCCACCGTCCAGCCACAGCGCTCCAGGTTGGTCCAAGCGGTATGGTATTCCTCTTCGCAGGGCAATTCTTCATGCCACCAGGTCCTGTGGTTGATCCGGTGGGGGATGCCCTGTAGGAGCAGCTGGCGGTGTTTCTCCTTACAGTGGGGGTCGTCCGGCTCCAAGATGCCGCCGGTGATGTCGTGGCTGCTGGCTCCGCCCATCACGAAGAAGCTCAGCCCCTGAAGGTTGAATATCTGCCCCCGCATTAAATGAAGTACTGAGGGCCGGAGCCGCTGAACCAGGCCGCCCTGCCACTCCTCCGCAGGATAGGAGGACAGCAGATCAAAATTTTCGTGGTTTCCGTCCAGAAACAGGGTGGTAAAGGACTTTTCCTCCAACCAATTCAGCCAATATTCGTCCTCCGGTCCGTTGTCCCACATTCCGCCGAAATCGCCACAGATGATTACATAGTCCTCTTTGGTCAAATGGGTCTGAGGGGAAAAAAGAGCGGGTCGAAAGCGGGTAAAATCTCCATGGGTGTCCCCGGTGATATAGATGGACATGTATTGCCTCCCTGCGCGGTTTCCTGGTCCGCCGGACAGCTGCTGGAGTGGGCGGACGGTATACATAGATATCGGACTGCCTGCAAAAAAGTTAAGAGGGGGTTATAACCGTGGTGTACCCTCCAATGACAAGGTGCGCATGGTATCTCGGGTGGCTTCCATGTGATTCATGACAGTCAGGTAAGCCCGGATGCCTACTGGGTCGTTCGGATCCATGATGGCATCTAAAATTTTCTGATGCTCCTCACAGGCGCGCTGGAGACGGCCCGCTACTTGGAACGCCTCCAGGGCGATAAAATACAGCCGGTAGTGGTAAGAATTGAACAGCTGGCGCAGTTCGTTGTTCCCGGAAAAGTCGACCAAGGCCTGGTGGAATTGAAGGTCCCATTCCAAAAAGGTATCCATCGGCTCTGAAGCGGCGTCCTTGTGCTGCAAGAATTGGCTCATATCGGACAAGGTGGCCTCCATGGCACGGAGGGTGGCCCGACCGGCGGGGGTGCGCCGCTTCAGAGCCAGCTGCATAGCACAAAAGCCCTCCACAGCGGTGCGGGCCTGATAGGTCTGCAAAATGTCTTCGTCTGACATCACATGGAGCCGGAATCCCTTGCTGGGAAGAATGTCAATCAGCCGCTCCTGACTCAGCCGCACCAGCGCATCTTTCATGGGGGTGCGGGAGATATTCAGCTCCGCCGCCATTTTTGTCTCGGAATAGAGAACATTGGGTTGGAGTTGCCCAGAGAGCACCTTGTCTCGGATATGGTTGTATGCGGATTCTTGAAGCGGTCTGTATTCCGCCATAGTGGATTCTCCCTTTTTGTGGTAATCATGCGAGCAATGTTCCCTGGTTTTGGAAAAACAACATATAATCGAGTGCTTTGTGGCTATTATATCGAAAAAAGGCTGGATGGTCAACAAAAATGCGCTCCTAGAAGACGAAATTTACAAAACGGGCATTTCTCACAAAAAAGGGAGCTGTACTTTGTAGGATTCTTCTCTTGACATCAAACCGGTATACCGGTATACTGGTTACAGTAATGAAAGACACCATAAATTCCGCCGGTTCCCTGGTTCTTCTCCCGGCTGGAGCGGAACCAGAGGGCTTCCGGCAAACGCGTGCAAAAGCAAATCAGGAGAAAGTATAGTCAACTACAATATATTTTGAGGAGGAAATCACCATGAAAGAGTCTTATTTTAAGCGTGTACATGCCCAGACCCCCACTCGGATGTGGATCAACAATGTATCCCGCAGTCAGGCGGACAAGGCGATTGCTGCTGGAGCCACCGGCTGTACCCAGAATCCCGCCTACACCTGGAAGATGATGCAGGACCCCGAGGAGCGTCCCTATGTCATGGAGAAGCTGGCTGAAATTCTAAAGTCTGAGCCGGACGACACCCAGGCTCTGGTAAAGCTCCAGCGGGCCTTGGTTGAGGGGATTGCGCAGAAGTTCATGCCCATGTATGAGGCGTCCCATGGTCAGTGCGGCTATGTGAGCATCCAAGGCGACCCCTTTGACGAGACGGAGGAGTCCATTGTCCGCTACGCCAAGTTCAACACCGCCAACCTGCCCAACATGACCGCTAAGATTCCGGTAGTGCCCGGCGGTATCAAGGCCATCAAGCAGTTGGCTCCGGAACGAGTGCCCATCAATACAACTGAGATTATGACTATCCGCCAAGCCCTGGACATCGCGGATATTTACGACGATGTTTGTGCGAAGGTAAAGGACCCCGCCCCCATGTATTACTCTGTGATCACCGGCATCTTTGACCAGTATTTGGCCAAGTATGTGGCTGACAAGGGGATTGATGTTTCTCCCGACGCAGTTTGGCAGGCCGGTCTGGCCGTGGCTAAAAAGACTTATGCTGCGGTGAAGGAGCGCAACAGCCAAATTCGTTTTATCGGCGGAGGCGCCCGGGGGTTACATCACTTTACCGAGATGGTGGGCGCCGACTGCGTGGTTACCATCAACTGGAAGGGGACTGCGGACAAACTTATAGAAGAGGACCCCGCAGTGGTTCAGCGTTTTGCCATGCCCATTCCCCAGTCCGTCGTCGACGAGCTGACCGAAAAGGTGGATGAGTTCCGCCGGGCTTACTATGTCCACGGGATTACCGAGGAGGAGTATGAGGATTACGGACCTGTGGTACTGTTCCGCAGCAGTTTTGAGGATGCCTGGAAGAATGCTTTGGCGGAAATCAAAACGCAGCGCGCTGAGATGAATCGGTAAAGCAGTCAGGTTAGGCTTGTCTCGAACATGGCAATACGCCTAAATGGTGCCTAGACCGCAGAGACTTATTTTAAAACGACAGCGAGATAATAACCCCGTCCCTATCCGGATAGCCTGATAGGGACGGGGTTTTAGGCCATATTTTAAACAGGCTTTAGGCCGGGACAGCAAGTTTTTCGATGGGGATACCCTGTTCATAAAGACTCATATAGGTTTGGATACACCGGCGGTAGCGGGCAAAGCAAGCCTGGATTTCCGCTGGGTCGCTGTAAGACTTCCAAAAGCCACAGCAGGTAAAATTCTGCCCCCGGTTTTGAATAAATCCAATCACATCTTGAAGGGGGTATCCCAAAAACACACCAATTTCGTGAGGAAATTCCGGCTGTGCCCGCAGGCGCTGAGCAAGCCGCTCCAGCAGGCCGTTGAGATCTGCATCTGGGTATCCAGCGTCCGCTAGGAATTGTCGGTGTGCATGGCTGGACAATATTTGCTCCAGATGGCTGCGCCGGTATACATAGACGAGAATTGAGCTGGAACCGATACGCTCCAAAAGAATTTGAACAGAGAGCCCGGAGGGGGAAAGCTGTTTGTTCCAACGTCGGACCGTCCGGCGAGCGGTTTCCAGGGAGGGATGGCTGAAACAGAAAATGCTTCCCGGCTTGATGCCTGCCAGGGTGGGGGCACACTGGCGAACCAGAATGGACTCAAAGGTCCGGGGCGCTCTGGCGGTTTGGGCTACCACGCAGCCAGCTTTCGGCCCAGCTCTTTGCAGGCTTCTTCGCCTGGTCCGTCCGGTGCTTCATTGATAATCAGTCCCTGTTCATCCAGAAGGTTGGCTCCGGCATGGTCACAGCGGGCATACCAGTCCCGCATCCATTGACCATCCCCCCAGCCATAGGAGCCGAACAGCGCAATCCGTTTACCGCCCAAGGCGTTTTCCAGAGCGGCGAACATGGGTTCAAACTCCATTTCCTCCAGTACCTCGCTGCCCATAGCGGGACAGCCAAAGGCTACTGCATGGAAGGAGGTGAGCTGTTCTAGGGAAAAGTCTCCAGGGCCAAACAGTTCGGCCTCGCCGCCGGCGGCCCGAACGCCATCGGCTATATAGTTGGCCATAGCCTCTGTGTTGCCGGTTCCGCTCCAAAATACAATTGCAATTTTGTTCATAGTAACACGTCCTTCTTGATACATTCTAATTTGGTTAGCATAAACTAACTCCAGGAAAAAAAGATATTCTCAAAGAAGAATTCCTTTGAGGAATGGGGGACTAAGATATCCACCGAAGTTAGTTACAACTAACTACAGGAGAAAAATACCACACATTGCTGCCTTTGTCAAGAGAAACTTTTCTGGGAAAATCAAAATTCCAAAAAACCTGCTTGACTTTTCGGTTTACAACGTGCTATAGTATCCATGCAACGTGTAGCGTCACCGCATAAATCCGGTTGACAGCTGTGCGTTGTTTTTTTGCGGTCTCCTAAGTTTATACAGAAAGCGCGCGGCCAGAGGGCATAAGTCCAGCTCTTCTTACCGGGCGCTTTCACATCGTTTAGGGAGGAAACGGATATGGAACAAAAGGCAAATACATTTTTAGAGACGGAAAAAATTGGAAAGCTGATGGCGAAATATGCAATTCCCTGTGTGATCTCTCTGCTGGTGGCGGCGTTATACAACATTGTGGACCAAATTTTCATTGCCAATGCGGACTATCTGGGCTCCTATGGCAACGCCGCGAATACGGTGGTATTTCCGCTGACAGTGGTGGCACTGTCCGTTGCGGTGATGATTGGCGATGGCTGCTGCGCGTTTGTCAGCATTAGCCTGGGGGCTGGAAACAAAGATGCTGCTCACAAGAGTATTGGCAGTGCGGTGCTGTTGTGCATCATCGCCAGCTTGGTTTTGACAGCGTTCTATCTGTCTGCGCAAGAGGCAATTCTCACTTGGTTCGGCGGAAAGGTCAATGCAGAGACCTTTCACCATGCCAAGGAATATTTTTTCTGGATTACATTGGGTGTGCCATTTTATATGTTTGGTCAGGCGCTTAACCCCGTCATTCGTTCCGATGGCAGCCCTAGGTTCGCCATGGCTTCCACACTGGCAGGGGCATTTGTGAATATCATCCTGGACCCGATTTTTATCTTTGCGTTTCGCTGGGGGATGATGGGGGCTGCGGTGGACACCGTGCTGGGGCAGATCCTCACTGCGTGCTTGGCGATCTGGTATCTCTTTCATATGATTAACTCCTATTAGGAAAACACACTGTCAAAAGGGGTTTTGCTTTTGGCGGGGGTCAGCCCGCCTCGGCGGTATCGGTGGTGTTGATTTCAATGTACTCGGCAATCTTGCGGAACTCGTCCGCGAACTTGAAATGAACGCTGATATTGCCGTTTTCGTAAACCTTGATATGGTCTACCAAGTCCGTGAGGATTTCACGGGTCAGCGTTTCGATGCTTTGATACTTTGCAAAGGCTACCAGCGCGGGGTGCTCCTTGTCAACGCCGTTTGCCAGCTCCGCACGTTCCGCGTTCAGCCGGGCCAGCACATCCGCAAGCTCGGCGGCCTGCCGCTCATAATCGGCTTTCATATCCCGGTATTCCTGCTGGGTGATTTCCCCGTCTTTCCAATCTTGATACAGTGACTGCTTGTAGCGGGTTATCCGGGTCAATTCCTTTTCCTTTGCGGCTATCTGGTCGTTAAGGCGGTGGGATTGACTTTTTTTCAGCGGGGCCGAGTTGATACGGGCTATCAATTCCGAGTAGGAAACGGCGGTGTTCACTTGATACTGGATAGCGAACAGAACGGCGGCCTCCAGACGGTTGTGCTTGATAGAGTGCATGGAGCAGGCCGTCCGGGAGCGGTTCTTGTAAGTGGAGCAGGCGTAATAGATATTTTTCCCGCTCTGGCTGCGGGTGATGGATTTCCCGCAATCCGCACATTTCAGAAAGCCGCTGAACAAGTGAACTTCCCGCCCTTTGGGGGATGTCCGGGTATCGCGCACCAGCAGAGCCTGCACCTTGTCAAAGGTTTCGTGGGTGATAATTGCCTCGTGGGTATCGGGGACGCGCACCCATTCTTCCTCCGGCACAGCCTCTATCTGGTGTACCTTGTAGCTTTTCACCCGGCGGCGGCCCTGTACCAAATCCCCGGTGTAAATGGGGTTGGTGAGGATTTCATGTATCATGCGGGCTCCCCACATGGGGTCGTCCGCCACAGCCGAGGAAACGGGCAGGCCCTTTTTCCGGCGGTAGGCCGTGGGGCTGGGTATGCCGTGTTCGTTCAGATACAGCGCGATGGCCCTTTTAGACGAGCCTTGCAGGAGCATGGAATACACGCGCT